>DASZIU010000022.1:0-12307 GCA_035948815.1 Solirubrobacteraceae bacterium
CCCCGGCCGAGCGGCGGTCGGTCACCGACATGACGTCGTACAGGTTCAGCCCCACCCCCAAAATCCGGTCGGGCCGCGCACCCTCGAAGGCCGGGACGACGAGCGGGAGCGGTCGCACCAGATGCGGCGCGAGCGCGACCATCAGCTGGCGCTCGAGCAGCGCCTCGCGCACGAGGCCGAGGTCGAAGTTCTGGAGATAGCGCAAGCCCCCGTGGACGAGCTTGCTCGAGCGGCTGGAGGTCCCGGAGGCGAAGTCCGCGCGCTCGAGCAGGGCGACGCTGTACCCGCGGGTGGCGGCGTCGAAGGCGACGCCGGCGCCCGTGATGCCGCCCCCCACGACGACGACGTCGAACTCCTCCTCGGACAGCGCCACTATCGCCTGACCGCGTTCGATCACGCTCGCAGTCTCGCAGAGGCGTGGATCAGATCTCGCCGAGCTCCGAGGTTATTTCGCTGACGGCCGACTTGGCGTCGCCGAACAGCATCGAGGTCTCAGGCTCGTAGTAGAGCTCGTTTTCGATGCCCGCGAAGCCCGGGTTCATCGAGCGCTTGATCACGATCACCGAATGGCTCTGGCTCACTTCGAGGATCGGCATCCCATAGATGGGGGAGGACGGCGTGTTCTTGGCGGCCGGGTTGGTCACGTCGTTGGCTCCGATCACGAGCGAGACGTCCGTGCGCTGGAACTCCGGGTTCGCCTCGTCCATCTCCTTCAGCTGGTCATACGGAACGTCCGCCTCGGCCAGGAGCACGTTCATGTGGCCGGGCATGCGTCCGGCAACAGGATGGATCGCGTAGCTGACTTCCACGCCGCGGGATTCGAGCTCTTTGGTGAGCTCGCGCACGGCGTGCTGGGCCTGGGCGACCGCCATGCCGTAGCCGGGGACGATCACGACGCGGTTGGCATACGCGAGCTGGATGGCGGCGTCGGCGGCGCCGATCGATTTCACGGTGCCGGCGTGCTCGCCGGCGCCCTCGGCGCCCGCGACCGCGCCACCGCCGCCGAAGCCGCCGGCGATGATCGCGGGAATCGAGCGGTTCATCGCGACCGCCATCAGGTTCGTGAGGATCGATCCGGACGCGCCGACGATCATGCCCGCGACAATCAGCGCTGGGTTGTTCAGCGCGATCCCGGTCGCCGCGGCCGACAGCCCTGTGAAGGCGTTCAGCATCGAGATCACGACCGGCATGTCGGCGCCCCCGATCGGGAGCACGACGGCGTTGCCGAGCAGCGCCGCGCACGCGAGCATGCCGATGAAGATCCCTTCGGAGTGATCGCCGGCGGCGATATCGGCGCCCGCCGCGAGCGCGAGTATCACCAGCACGAGGTTGACGATCTGCTGGCCGGATCCGAAGGAGATCGGTCGGCCGGGGATGATTTCCTGGAGCTTGCCGAAGGCGATGTTCGAGCCCCAGAAGGACACGGAGCCGACGATCGCCGCGAACAGCGAGAAGACCGTGATGTAGGTCGCCGTGTGGGCGAATCCTCCTGTGAGGCGGAACTCGGCCCAGGAGATCAGGAACACCGCGCCGCCCCCCACGCCGTTGAACAGCGCGACCATCTGCGGCATCGCGGTCATCTTCACCTGCCGCGCGGCGGGCACCCCGACTGCGGCGCCCAGCGCGAGCCCGAGAGCGATCAGGCCCCAGTTGCCCTCCTGCGGGTTCAGCAGCGTGGCGATCACCGCGATCGCCATGCCGACGGCGGCGATGCGGTTCCCGCGCACGGCGGTCGTTGGGCCGGCGAGGCCGCGCAGGCCCTGGATGAAGAGCGAGAACGCGATGATGTAGAGGACGTCGCGGAAGCTCGCGCTCTGCAGGAAGCTCGTTGCGAGGGGAGGCGCGATCACCGTGCCTTGCTCTCCTCCTCGATCGCCTCCGGCTCCTTCTTGGCGCGGTCGAGCTCCTTCTTTCCGCGGTCGGGCTTGGACTTGAACATCTCGAGCATGCGATCCGTGACGAGGAAGCCGCCGACGATGTTGATCGTGCCGAAGGTGATCGCGATCACGAGGATGATCTTGTTGAACGTCCCATTGCCCGCCAGGCCGATGATCAGCAGGCCGCCGAGGAGCACGATCCCGTGGATCGCGTTGGTCCCCGACATCAGCGGGGTGTGCAGGGTGTTCGGCACCTTCGAGATCACGACGAAGCCGATGAACCCGGCGAGCACGAGGATCGAGAGGTTGGTCGTGAGCGTGCTGGCGAGGATCACGCGGGCACCTCCACGGCCGCCTTCGCGCCGGGGTTGACGATCTCGCCCTCGCGGACGATGCACGCTCCGCTGATGACCTCATCCTCGAAGTCGAGCTTCAACGAGCCGTCCTCGCCGACGAGCAGCTCGAGCAGCGCGAGCACGTTGCGCGCGAACAGCTGAGAGGAGTGCTCCGCCATGCCCGCCGGCAGGTTCAGCGGCGAGACGATCTTGACGTCGTGGCGCACGACCGTCTCGCCCGGGACGGTGAGCTCGCAGTTTCCTCCGGACTCGCCGGCGAGGTCGACGATCACGGACCCCGGCTTCATCCCTTCGACCGCCTCGGCGGTGACGAGCTTGGGGGCCGGGCGTCCCGGCACGAGCGCCGTCGTGATCACGACGTCGAATCCCTTGATCGCATCGGTCAGGGCCTGCTGCTGGCGGGCGCGCTCCTGCTCGGTGAGCTCCCGCGCGTAGCCGCCCTCGCCGCTCGCCTCGACGCCGAGGTCGAGCCACTGCGCACCGAGCGATTCGACCTGCTCGGCCACCTCCGGGCGGACGTCGTAGCCGGTCGTGCGCGCACCGAGGCGTTTTGCGGTCGCGAGGGCCTGCAGGCCGGCGACCCCCACCCCAAGCACGAGGACCTTGGCCGGCGGGATCGTCCCGGCCGCCGTCATCAGCATCGGGAAGAAGCGCCCGATCTCCTCGGCGGCGACGAGCACGGCCCGGTAGCCGGCGACGTTGCTCTGCGAGGAGAGAGCGTCCATCGCCTGCGCGCGGGAGATCCTGGGAATCGCCTCCATCGCGAACGCGGTCGCGCCCTTCTCGGCCAGCGCGCGGGTCGTCACCGGGCTGGTCAGCGGCGCCAGGAAGCCGATCAGGATCGACGCCGGCCCGAGCGAGCGGATCTGCTCGGGGTCCGGCGGCGCGATCGTCACGACCACGTCGGACCCCCAGATCCGGGATGCGTCGGTGCTGATCTCCGCCCCGGCGCCGGCGAAAGCCTCGTCGGTGAGGAGCGCGTCCGCGCCCGCCCCGCTCTGCACGACGGTGTCGAGACCTTTGCCCTTCAGCTTGCCGATGACCTCCGGCACGAGCGCCACTCGATGCTCGCCGTCGGCCGTCTCCTTCGGTACGCCGATCCGCATGAAGTGCGAGAACGTATCCCATCCCGACCGCCGGCGGCGGCCCGGTGTGCGAGACTCGGAGCGCGATGACGGTGAACCTCACCCGCATCTACACGAAGCTGGGCGACGGTGGGGAGACGCATCTGGGGGACATGAGCCGCGTCTCCAAGCTCCATCCGCGCGTCGAGGCCTACGGGACCGTTGACGAGCTCAACGCGACGATCGGGGTCGCGCTGCTCGAGCCCCTTCCCGGGGCCTTCGAGCAGTGGCTGCGGCGCATCCAGAACGACCTGCTCGACGTCGGCGCCGACCTCTCGGTGCCCTCACCGGCCGGCGCGGCCGACGCCGAGCGCCCGCGACTCCGCGTCGAGGCCTCCTACGTCGAGTGGCTCGAGCAGGCCTGCGATGAGGTCAACGCGAAACTCCCTCCCCTGCGCTCCTTCGTGATCCCGGGCGGGACCCCGGCGGCTGCGCGCCTGCACATCTGCCGCACGGTCTGCCGGCGGGCCGAGCGGCGGGCGATCGGGGTCGGCGACGAAGTCAACCCGGAGGTGGTCCGCTATCTCAACCGCCTGTCCGACCTGCTGTTCATCCTCAGCCGCGCGGTGAACCTGGCGGGAGCGGGACAGGAGCCGCTGTGGGAGCCCGGAGCGCACGACGCAGGGCCCGGCCCCGGCGACTCGTGAGCGACGCCATCTCGGGACGGCCCGGCGCGAGAACCCGGGTTGGTCCCGCCTAGGTCTCCGCCGGCACCGCGAGGCGTCGGCGGCGGGGCCAGCGCCGCTCGGCGAAGCGCAGGCTTGCCACCGCGAGCGCCATCCAGAGGGTCGCGACGAGATACCCACCGAGGACATCGCTTGGCATGTGCCACGCCAGGATCAGCAGCGCGCAGCCCACCGCGAGCGCGTAGCCGGCGCCCACCGTCGCGACCAATGGGCGCAGGCGGGCGGGCGCGACGAGCACCGCGCACAGCGCGACAGTGAGCGCGGCCGTCGAGTGCCCGCTGGGCCATGACGCCGGCGCGATGTGGACCGCTCCGAAGTGGGCGTGGGGATGCGCAAGCAGCGGCTTCAGCGTCTCGGCGGTGAACGGGGCGAGCGCCATCACGAGCGCTACCGCGAGCGCCGTCCGCGGCCGACCGCGATAGAGGGAGACGGCCACCATCGCAGAGCCCCAGATCACGAACAGTGGCGGTTCGAGCAGGTCGAGCAGGAAGTTGGCCACGAGATCGACGTGCGGATGGCTCAGCAGCGTGAAGTCGCGCAGCGCGACGGCATCCCGCAGCTGGGCCGCGGGAACGAGCTCGGCGACCAGCCAGACGCCGGCGAGCGCGAGGGCACAGGCGACGGCAACGCCGAGCGCGCTGCCCGCGCCGGGCCGCCGAGAGCGTCCGCTGAGCGGCGCCGGCGCGAGCGCGCCGGCGGATAAGGCCTGTCCAGGCATCCCCTGAAGGGTACGAGGGCCGCTAAAGCCAGCCTGAACGGTGGCGCTACCGCATGATTGGCCCCAGCACGGCGCCCGCCAGCACGCCCATCGCGCGCGCGAGACGGTTCAGGCGCCGGCCCGCTGCGGCGGGGATCGCCGCCGGCGCACCTGTGGCCGGTGCGCGTGCGGACCCACCGCGGGCCGCGGAACGGCTGTGAGGGAGGCCGGCAGGCGTGGGTGCAATAGCGGAGGCGCCCGCCGCGGAGGCGCCCGCCGCGGAGGCGTGACGCCGTACCGGCGCGATCGGCAGCGGCTTGCCCGCGAGGGCTGTGAGCGCCTGCGCCGTGACCCACACCGGTGTCTGGGCGCCGGTTCGCGAGTAGCGGATGCTCCCGTTGGCGGCCAAGAGGCTCGTCAGGTAGCCGAGCGGCGAGCGGCTGCCTTCACGCGTGATCGCGCGCACGTCGCGTCCCGCGGCGATTAGCCCCTGGACCGCCCACGAGGTCGACTGGGCGTTGGATTCGCCGCCTGACTGCTGGGGGTAGCCACCGTCGGGGTTCTGGGCGCGGAGGAGAAAGCCCGTCGCTCGAGCGACGACGGAACCCGTGCGGATGCCCGCGTCGACGAGCGCCTGGAGCGCCGCGGCGGTGTCGTCGACGTCGCTGCCCCCTCCACGCGCGCCGAAGCCGAAGCCTCCATCGCCGTTGGCCTGACGCCGGATCCACGCGCCTGCGCCGCGAACGGTCGGATCTCCGACCGTGTAGCCGGCCGCGCGCAGCGCGAAGACGGCGAAGGACGTCAGGTTCGTCAGGTGGCCGAAGCTGCCGTCGCCGGCACGGAAGCGCAGCAATCGCGCGACGGGATCGCCTCCGGGGAGCGCGTGCACCGAGACGCCGCAGGCGTGCAGTGCGAGGATCGTGCGCTCGAGGTCGCCGGCGCCCTGCAGCCCGGCCGCTTCGCCGCGGAGCGCGTCCACGGGCGTGTGTCCTGCGCGCCTGACGCTCAGCGGGTCACGCCCGGCAGCCGCGAGGCCCATCGCCGCCCATCCCGTGTACAGCTCGCTGCTGGACTGACCGCGTGCGCCGCCGAAGCCCCCGTCGGGGTTCTGAGCGCCGAGCAGGAAGGAGAGCTCCGCCGAGGAGGACGGCACGCGCGCGCCCGAAGCGCCCGGACCGGCCACCAGCAAGGCGGCGGCTATGACGAGCGCAACCACGACAGCGGTCAGCGACCCGGCGATGCCGGCGGTGCGAGGTGGGATGCCGGCGGTCGGCGCCGCCGTGGTGGACGGCTCCTCCCAGATGACCTCCATCCGCACTCGCATCCGTGCGAGCACGCGCGCGAGCTCGGGGGCGAACGCGAAGCCGAAGGCGAAGCTGGC
Organism: Solirubrobacteraceae bacterium; assembly: GCA_035948815.1. Lineage (GTDB taxonomy): Bacteria > Actinomycetota > Thermoleophilia > Solirubrobacterales > Solirubrobacteraceae > Palsa-744. The sequence goes on from DASZIU010000022.1 coordinate 6,122, forward strand.
GATCGTGTCGGTCACGTCATACGCGACCGCCTGCCCGGCCACCGCCAGGAAAGCCGCCGGCGTGTGGCTCGCGCCGAGCGTCCACGTGTATACGTTCATGATCTCCTTCGCACCCAGCGCCGCGGCTGCGCAGGCGAGGGCAAGGGGGAGGCGCCCCAGCCTGCGGCCGCTGAGGCGTCCGAGCACGGCGCCGGCGAGACCGACCATTCCCCAGGCCGCCATCTGCCAGGGGGTGTAGGGCCCCTGGCCGAGCATGAAGTTCGAGACGAGCATCCCGAGCGCCCCGACCGTGAACCCCGGGATCGGACCGAGCGCGTAGCCGACGACGAGCGTCATCGCCGTGATCGGCTTGACGTCGGGGAGCGCTGCGAAGGCATCGCGACCCAGCGCCGCCAGCGCGGCCATGATCGCGACGACGGCGGCCATCCTGGCGGACGGTCGCCGGCGCTCGTAGGCGAGCCAGCCGACGGCGAGCACGAGGCCGACGATCAGAAACGACGCAAGCGGCCAGCTCATCGTGCGACCCCGGGAGCGATCGTGTGGCTCTGTCCCGGGCCGGCCCCGAGCCCGGCAACGGCCTCCGTCGCCGGGGACGCCGCCGGTGGCTCGGCCGCGCTCGCCTGCGAGGCCCGCTCGAGCAGCAGCGCGGCGCCCTCCTCGGGTAGGAGCGCGCCTCCCGCGCCGGCGAGGATTCGAGCCGTCTCCGTCGCGAAGTACCACCCTCCGGCGAGCAGCTCCGAGGCGGCCGCATCGGCGATCACCCGCCCGTCGGCGAGCAGGACGGCGCGATCGGCGCAGGCTGCCGCGAACTCGGGGTCGTGGGTGGCGACGATCACCGCCTGCCCCTCGGCACTGCGGCGACGCAGCTCGCTCGCCAGCAGCGCCTTTGCATCGCGGTCCATGCCGCGCGTCGGCTCGTCCAGCGCGATCACGGCCGGCGTCTCTCCCTCCCCCGCGACGATCGCGAGCGCCAGGCGCTGGCGCTCCCCGCCGGAGAGATCACGGGGATTGCGTCCCGCCATCGCCCTCAGACCCGATGCCGCGAGCGCGGGGTCCCCGACCTCGTCGGCGACCCGCTCATGGATGAAGTAGTCGCCGGGGTTCTGAAGGAGCAGCGCCACCCTGCCCGCCGCGACCACGCTCCCGCGTGTCGGCTCGAGCAGGCCTGCGGCATGGCGAAGGAGCGTCGACTTGCCGGCGCCGTTACGGCCCATGAGGGCGACGCTCTCGCCGGGCTCGAGCGCGAGGGTGACCCCACGCAGGATCGCCGGTCCGTCGCTCAGCTCGTACCAGACGCGGGTCATCTGCAGCGCGCGCGCGGGCGTCCCGCGGCGGCGCCTGCGCCCGCGGCGCGCTCCCCGCCCCGGCGGTGCTCGCGTGATCTCGGGCGGCTGTTCGTCTTCGAGCAGGCCCGCCGCGCGCAGCGCCGCGCGGGCCTGGCGCACACCCGGCGGCCTTCCCGCCAGGCCCGCGAGCGCGAAGAGCTTGGCGGCGGGAGTCTGAAGGGCCGGCGCGTCGGCCGAGGCCCATGAAAGGAAGGCGCCGGGGTCTCCGTCGCAGGCGACCCGTCCATGATCGAGAGCGATCACGCGGTCGGCCGCCGCCAGACAGCGCTCGAGACGGTGCTCGGCCAGCACGATCGTCGTCTCCCACTCCTGGTTGAGCCGTCGCAGCAGGCCGATCAGCTCGTCGCCCGCGACCGGATCGAGCTGGGACGTCGGCTCGTCCAGCAGCACGAGACGCGGCCTGCCGGCCAGCGCCGCGCCTAGCGCGACGCGCTGCTTCTCGCCGCCGGACAGGTCGTGCGTCGAGCGATCGAGCAGTGCGTCTATGCCCAACGCGAGCGCGACCTCCTCGATCCCGCGGGCCACCGCCGCCGCGCCGTGGCCGCGGCTCTCGAGCGCGAGCGCGAGCTCGGAGCGAACGGTGCTCATCACGAGCTGCGTCTCGGGATCCTGGAACAGCACGCCGGCGACCGAGCCGAGCCGAGCCGGCCCGTGCTCCCGCGTGTCGAGCCCCCCGACGAGGGCGCGGCCGGCGAAGCTCCCGCCGTGGAAGTGGGGCACGAGTCCGCAGGCGGCACGCAGCAGGGTCGACTTGCCGTGGCCGGAGAGGCCCGCGAGCAGACAGAACTCTCCCGGCCGGACCTCGAGGCTGACGTCGTCGAGCGCGGGCTCCGCGACGCCCGGATAGCGGTAGGTGACGCTGTCGAGGACCAGCATCGGGGCCGTCACCGCTCGATCCCCCTGCGGGCGGCGAACGGGAAGAGGACGGCGGCGAGCATCCCGACCGACACGAGGATCGTCGCGGCGCCGGTGGGCGCGTGCACTTCGGGGTAGGCGTCGAAGCTCGCGGCCCCTGTCACCCTCGCGAGCAGCGCGAGCCCCAGCACGGCCAGTGCCGAGACGAGGAACGCGGCGTCGTGACGCGACCAGGGTCGCGACAGCCGCGGCGCCCTGCGCGCGCCGGCGAAGCCACGGACCTCGAGCGTCGCGGCGACGTCCATCGCCCGGTCCAGGGAGCCGCCGACGACGGCGCGCAGGAGCGCCATGCGGCCTCGGGCTCCGCGAGGCGGGCCTTGCGGACGGGTGCGCTGAGCCTCGGCGAGCCGGCCGGCATCGGCGGCGAGCACCGGGATCATGCGCGTGGCGAGCGACGCGGTCAGAGCCGAGCGGAACGAGAGCCGGCGCAGGATGCGAAGCGTCTCATCGGGATCCACCGCGAGGCTCGCGAGCGTCGTGACGAGGATCAGCAGCATCACCTTCAGTGCCACGACCGCCCCGAACACGAGCGCCTCCAGCGTCAGGTTTCCCTGGCCGAACGGGCCGAGGTCCCCGAGGCGGGCGAACACGGTGAGCCCGTCGCGCGAGACGAGCACGTTGACGAGCACGATCGGCAGCCAGACGATCGCCCCGGTCCGCATCGAGCGCGCCAGCATCCGGCCGACGCCGGCTCCGGCCCCCGCGGCGAGCACCCCGGCCAAAAGCGCCAGGAGCGCAAGCGGGTGGTACAGCAGCAGCGTCGCCGCCGAGAGCGAGGCGATCCACAGCGCTCCGACGCCCGCGCGGGCGGCGTGCAGCGGGCTTGCAAGTGGACGGTAGTAGAGAAGCGTCGATCTCACCGCCGGCTCAGCTCCTCGTTGGGCACCGCGAAAGAGCCGGCCGATGAGTTGACGCCGACGGCGAACCTGGACACGAGCCCTTCGACGTTGAACGAGCGGGCGGCGAGGTCCACGCCGGCGGCATCCGTCCCCGTCACGACCCAGACAGGCGCCTCTTCGGCGCGACGCGTGGCCGCGATCAACCCCGATTCGGCGTGCAGCGTGCGGACCGGCCGGCCGTAGCGTTCCAGGATCGTGAGCGTGCGGCCGTCCGTCGAAAAGCGCGCGTAGACGCCGCTTGCGCGCGGACCTTCGCCGATGCTGTGTGCGGCGGGGTCTCCCTCGATCGCCGTCCACGGCCCAACCATCACCCGCAGCGTTTCGGGCTCGCCGCCGCTACCCAGCCCCGCAGCCGACGCCGGCACCCCGGCTGCCCTCAGTTCCCGCCTCACGGTCCCGCACGCGTGGCCGCTCACGCTCGCACATTCGACACGAACCGGTATCCGCTTCCCCCCGACGCCGTTAAGGAACGGCTCGGGGTAGGACCCGACGATCGCAGGGATGTGCTGGGTCTGGCTCCAGTCGTGGCGATCCCACCAGATGTGGTCGCCGGGGTGCACGTTCGTGGAGGCCGCGCCCTTTCCCGCCTCGACGCCGTTGACGTAGTAGAACCAGTCGACCGGGTCCCCGGCTTCCTGTCCGCCCGACAGACCTTCGATGCTCTGCACGAACCCTCCCCCGAAGCGGGTGCTGACGCGATAGTTGCGCATCAGCAGGCTCATGACGGTCTCCTGTCCACGCACGGTGAGAGCTCCGCTGCGATGCAGGAAGCCGAGGCCGAAGTCCTGCGTGACGAGCAGCTGGACGCCGCTCGGCGCCTTTCCGGCGCCCAGTCCGCAGCCTGCGAGCGTGAGGGACGTGACGGCGAGCGCCGCGAGCGCCGACCGCGCCCGTCTCCTTGCAACCAGCCGCGAGATCGCACTCACCTCACCACGATCGTCTCCGGGAAGGAGGGGACGAGCCCCGGGCGCGTCGCCGTGAGCGTGTAGGAGCCAGGCGAGGAGGGTGGGATCAGCGTCGCCACGCCATTGGAGGCGGTCGAGGCGAAGTCCGGGCCGAGCGTCGCGATCGCCGCGGCCACGGGAGCGCCCCGTCCTTCGTTGTCGTAGCCCGTGACGGTGACGCCGAGCCGCGCTCCCCGCGCGATGGTGGTGCTCGCGGGTGAGACGTCGAGCGTCCGCTGGCAGCCTCCGCCGATGGCGTTGCACCAGAACCACAGCACGCGCGCACCCGAGCGTATGCGCCGGCCGTCCCCGCGCGGGCCGCTCGGGTCTCCAGCGCCGGTGGAGCCTGAGACGCGATCGACCTTGTACTCCCAGCCGTTCTGTCCCCGGTTGCTCTCACTCCCGAGCGAGTAGACGAACAGCTGCGAGGAGTTCGCGGGCGATGAGCCGCAGCGCCCGTAGTCCCGCACCGCGAAACCGGGTCCGCCGGCACGCCGGACGGCGAGCAGCGCGGCGAGCGGCGTGCCCGCCGCGACGGCGCAGCTCCGGCCGCCGACACGCACCGTAGTGGCCGCCGCGGTGACCGTTCGCGCGCGCGAGAGGATCGCGCCGCCCCTGCCGACGATCATCGTCTGGACCGTCGGACCGCGCGAGGCCCGGGTCCCGGCGACGGCCCCGCCACGCGAGGCGGCGGGGCCAGCCGCGAGAGCCGCGCCGGTAGCCAGAAGCACCAACCCGACGAGCCGCCGCCTGGTTTTCCGGCTACCGGACGCGGAAGGCGACACGGCTGACCCCCTCAACTACTTTGGTCAGCGCTCCGCTGTCTTCGAGGGCGCGCATCTGGAAGACGTAGAGTCCCCGGGGCAGCGGCGCCGGAAGCAGATAGCTGAACGACTGGGTTGCGCCGACTGAGAAGAACGACGTGGTCGCACACCGGTGAAGGCGCACGAAGCGCGCCCTCGAACCGCTGAATGCGTAGCAACGGCCGCGGTAGCGACGCTCGAGGCTGATGCGGACCTGGCGGAGCGTGCCGCCGGAGCGGATCTCCACCGTTCCGGCCAGGACCCGTGGAGCGGAACGACGCCCGTAGACGTGTCCCTCCGTGAGCCCGAGGACCTTCGCGAGGTCCCCTTCGAACGGATGGCTCGGCGGCGCTGGAGACTGTGACACGGTCGGCGTCGCAGCAGTCGTCCCACACGTGCCGTCGTTGCCGTTGTGGACACACACGGACAGGCCGTTGGAGCGAACGGATTTCGTCGCGCTGGCCTTCAGCAGCAGTGTGCCCGCGTGGGACAGCGTGACCGTTGCGTTGCCGCTTGTGTCGGTCGAGCTGCTCGATGACAGCGGCGAGGTGACACCACTGACGGTTTCGCCGATCGCGGCGCCTGAGATCGGCGCGCCAGTCTGCCCGTCGGCGACGTGAACGGTGAATGGCGCTCCTACGCTCGCGCTCGCGGGTCCGATGAGCTTCAGGAGATGCGGCAGGTTGAAGAAGTTGTAGGCCCACAGCACTTCGCTGCCTGACGCGAGTAGGAACTGGCAGCCCCCGACTTCGGCTGTCGTGTAGTTAACGGCGTAGCCCCACGAGGGGAATTCCGGCGCTCCGCCTTCGATGTCGGCGGCCACCCTCGTGATGAAGAAGTCGTTGAGACTTTTCGACCATTTCGCATTGAATGCAAGCCCGCTCGCGGTGGCGGCGTCGTGCAGGGCCGACGTCGGAGTCGGGCCGACCGCCGCGAAGCCTTCGTGCGTTCCGTTGTGGCTGAAGTCGCAAAGGTGTGGCCCTTCGCTGGATTCGGTGGTGATGCCGGGGGCCGCCGGAGCTTCCGTGGCGATTGGTCCTTCGAAAAGCGTCTTGCTGGACCCCTCCACCCGGAGATTCACGGTGACGGGCGCTGCGAGTGCCGAGGCGCCGTTAGCTGCCAGGACGAGGAGAGCAGCACCGAGCGCGAGACAGATACGGCGAGATTTGACCATGAGCCAACCCCTTTCCACGAGGGTTTGTGGGCCTGGGTCGGAGGCAGGTCTCCTGGCTTCCGGGCCTACCCCTTCGCGCCTTCCCAGTCCGCCGGAGGCGGATCG
>DASZIU010000023.1:0-34382 GCA_035948815.1 Solirubrobacteraceae bacterium
GCCCTGGACCGCTGCTCCCACGCCGCGGCGGTTCTCCGCCGCGCTCTTGGCCCCGCTCAGGCGGCGGGGGCCGTCTGTTCGGGCTGCCCGTAGGCGGCTGCACCGGGACCGCCGGGTCCGCCCGGTCCGGGATGAGCCATGACCTTGAACGCGCTGTCGAGGTGCACGGTGACCTGGCTTCCGTCGGTCTTCGTGACGGTGACCTCAAATCCGCCGTCGTGGCGGAAGTTTTCGGTCACGCCGCCGGCCGTGCCGCCGCCGACGCTCGCAACCGCGGCAGCCTTGGCTTTGGTCGAGGCTTCCCCTGTGATCGCCTTCTCGGCGTCCTCGTGGGTTGCGGTGCCCGGCGCGTCGGCGGCCGTGAAGCCCGGCGGTGCGCCGGTGCTAGGGGCCGCGGGCTGCGTGCTCGTCGTAGAGGGCGAGCTGCTGCCGGCCGCGCCGGCGATCGCAGAGCCGCCCAGAGCGAGCGCGGCGAGCGCCGCGCCGCCCATCAGGAGCCTGTTGAGTCGCTTTCGCATTCGTGTGGTTCCTTCCGTCGGTCCGGGGCCTGCCCGGGTATGAAGGCCACGATCGCGGCGGCGCTTGAGAGCGCAGCGGCAGAAGGCTGGGGATCCCCCGAGAGTCGCCTCCGGCGATGGCGCGGCCGGGCGTCCGAGCGGGGGTGCGAGAAGGCTTGCGAGGCGGGCCGCCTGGTGGTGGAATGTCAAGCGACCGCGCGGCCGAGTCGCGGGTAAGGGCGAGCAGACCCCGTTTTACAGCAGAGAGCGACTGGACGGGCTCGCCGCCGGAGCGCGCAAACGAGCCATGGCGGCCCGGTGTCGCGGCCGGGTCGCCGAAGGCTCCGGCCGTGGGGAGCTGGGGCTCGGCGTGCGCCAGATGGTGGTAGGCTCCGGGCGCACGGACCGGGGGACCCAAGGAGAGGGGAGTCTCGGTGCTCTTGCGCACAGCCACGGACGGTTCAGCGGGCGCAAGCACCGGGACGCTTTATCTTGCGCGCCGGATAACGCACGCCGGGATACGCGGTAGTGTGTTGGACACGTGATTCTGCGGCGTTCGCCCGCTGGGCGCACACGTCGCACCAAGCGGGTCGGGCGGACGGATTATCCGTCTCCTTCCAGCCTTCGCCGGGCCCCGCAAGATGGAGGGAGGCAGAGAACGGGGCCTCCATGCCCGCCACCCCAGACGGTCGCCCCTCCGCGGGGTCACAGCAGGCGGCGATCTCCAGAGAGATCGTGCGGCTGCTGCATGAATACACCGGTCGCGGGCCCACCAAGGCTCGCACCCACATCAACAACGATCTCGTCACCGTCGTGCTCGAGGACACCCTGACGATGGGCGAGCGCAGCCTGGTCGCCGACGGCAAGACGCAGCACGTCCTCGCGACCCGCAAGGCCTTCCAGGAAACGATGTCGGTCAAGATGGTCGCGGCGGTCGAGGAGCATTCCGGCCGCCGAGTGCTGGCGTTCCTGTCCGCCAACCACGTCGATCCGGACATCGCGGTCGAGACGTTCATCCTGGTCCCGGTCTCCAGCGACGGGGCCGAGGCGCCAAGCGAGGTGTAGGGCGCCCGCGCACACGAGCAGCGGACTCAGCCCGTGACGATCACGCCGAAGTCCTGCGTGTAGACGGCACCGGGCTGGCCTTGGGCCAGCGACGCAGGTGGATTGGGGGAGACCCCGATGCCGGTGTCTCGGTAGCGAGGATCGAGGATGTTCTCCCGGTGTCCGGCCGAGGCCATCCAGGCGGCGACGATGGCTTGCGGGGTGGACAGCCGCAGCGTTCCCCACGCGAGGTTCTCGCCGATTTCGTAGCCGACCTGTGGGCTGCGGATGTAGCCGGCGGCGCGCGCGCGACCGAGGGGTGTGAGGCCCTGCAGCCCGCTGTGTTCGAAGTAGTCGCCGTCGGACATTTCGTCGGAGTGCCGCTGCGCGGCCGTGTCGAGCTGCGAGTTGCCCTGCACGGGGCCCTCGCCGCTGGCTTCCCGTTCGCGGTTGACGAGGCACAGGATGGCGGCGCGGACGCGGGCGATGTCTCCCGGGTTGGGCATCAGGGCGGCGTCGACGCATACGCCGCTCCGCGACGCCGCGCGAGGGTGGGGCGCCGGAGCCCGCCGCCTCGTCCTCTGATGACGCCGATGCCATGTTCTCAGGCGCAGAGACCGCCTCCGGTGCGTACCGGCGACGTGGTGGCTGCTCGCGCGCCGCTTGAGGCAGCTGGCGTGGCGCCGGGCATGGCGCTTGTGACGTTTGTGAGCACTGCCCGTATGAAAGCCGCTGCTCCTGGCGCACCAGGTGTGGCGCCGCGGCCCACCCCGTCGATGCCCGGTCCCGCCGTGAGCCTTGGCCCGGGCCCGCGATTGGCCGAGCGCCGGGGCCGTCTGTGCGAACACGCAGAGGCAGAGTGCCGAGAGCGCCGCGAGCAGAACGGCTCGGACAGGGACGAGCTTCGGTGTGTCGGGGCTGTCGCACCCAGGGGTGCTCAGCCCGCCCGGGTGTCCCAACCGGTCGGGGTCCAAAGCGCCTGTGAGCTGGCCGAAGTGGCTGTTTGTCCGGGTCACTCGCCGGACGGGCCGCTATGCGGGCATGGGCCGTCGTGGGCGGGCAAGAGCTCCTGGGGCTGGCCTTCGTCGCATGGGTCGCTCGTCACAAATGGGCACGGGTCTCCCTTGTTCGATCTGGGGGCTGATGTCCGATCGCGCAGCGGCAGAACGACGTGACCCCCTCCAGGGCGGGTTTCCCCAATCGTCCGTTCGTGTGCCGCTGGCGACCGCGCAGGCTAGCGCAGACGCGCCGTCTTCGAGCCGACAGCACATCCGAACCCCGGACTCTCCGCGAAAATGCACCGAAGTGTCGACGGGCCGCACTCGATCGGGGGAGCCTCGTGAGCCCATGACGCGCGCCGAACGCTCTGACTATCGCCCCGGCGGCCGAGCACGACGAGGATCAGCCGGGCGGGTCTGAACGGTGGTCGGTGTAGGTGGAGGTCTCTGTGGGCTTGATCAGGAGGAGATCGCGCCGAGCGGGGACACCCCATCGGGGCGACCACTGGCTTCCGGGAGCTCGTCGCCGAGCAAGAAACGCCAGACGGCCAGGGAGACGAGCAAGGTCAGGATCACCGCGCTCGAGACGCACCACTCGCAGACGGCGTGGATCGAGAAGAGCTCGCGATAGGTCAGGTAGGCGCTGAAGCCGAAGCCGACCGTCGTCACGGCGACGGTGGCGAAGCGTGTCGTCTCGGTCTCGGGCGCCAGCAGCAGGATCATGATCGCGACGTAGCCGATCAGCCCCATCAGCGCCACCGGCACTCCGGCCAGGTGCGAGTAGGCGGAGGTCTGCACCTTCTCGCAGCTCCCGCCCAGCGAGCACGCGGGTTTGATCCCGGAGTAGTGGACGTAGGTGAGGTAGCTGGCCACGCCGAGACCGACGATCGTGAGCACGATCATCGCGATCCTCAGCGCCCGCCGGCTGACCATTTCCCTACGCCTTCCGGGGTCATCCCTGCAAACTTTTGCAGGTTCCCCCTCAAGGGCGACGCAGCGCCGCAGCCGTCCACGCGTTATGTTGCCGTGTCGTTCTGCCCGGCTGCGTTGCCACGACCCGGCGTCGGCTGCTCCTTTGTGGGCTCCTGGTCGTGCTGCTCGGCCTCGCCACATACGGCGTGCTGCCCGGCGCCAGCCAGGCAATCGCCTACCTCCTGCCGGCGTTGCTGTTGCTGCTGGCACTCGCGGCGCGCTGGTACCCCGGGGAACGAGCGCTGCTCCGCCGCATCGACGCGCGCCGAGGGCGCGGTCGCCGCGTCTGTGAAGCGGCCAGCCGATCCAGGCAGCGGCCACGCTCGCTTCTGCCGCGGGGCGGCCGTCTGATCGGCTCATCTCTCGCTGTCCGTCCGCCTCCGCCGGCCGGCGTCGTTCTCATCTAGCCGGCGCCGCGCTCCGATGTGCGGCGCGTCCGCACCATCGAAAGCGAGGCAGATCCATGTCGCCTGATCTCGACCCGCCCAAACCGGCGGCGCATCCGGCCGTGACTCGGCGCACCGCCGTGCTCGCGGCCGCCCTGCTCGGCGTAGGCGCCTTCGCTCCCGAGGCCGCGAGCGCCCATGGCATCTCCGGCCTGGCGAGCCTTCCCGTGCCCGCGTGGCTGTTCGCGTGGGCCGCCTCGATCGTGCTCGTCGTCTCGTTCATCCTGCTGTCGACGATGTGGTCCAGTCCCCGCCTGCAGGACGGGACTGGGCGCAGGCTGTTCGCGTGGCCCGCGGCGTTGAGCGTTCCGGCCGGAGCGATCGGCGTTGGCCTGTTCGCACTCGTCGTGTACGCCGGCTATGAGGGCGTGCCCTACTACACGTCGAACATCGACCCGACGTTCATCTTCGTGGTCTTCTGGGTCGGCGTGCCCGTCTCGAGCGTCTTGCTGGGCGACTGGTTCCGTGCGTTCAGCCCCTGGCTCGCCTTCGCTCGGGCGGTTCGCTGGCTGGGCGCGCGCGCACACGTCGCATGGCGTCCGCCGCTGAGCTATCCCCGCTGGCTGGGGCGCTGGCCTGTGGTTGTGGGCCTGTTCGCCTTCGGCTGGCTGGAGCTCGTCTACCACGACCACGACAACCCGTCGAAGCTCGCATCGCTGTCGCTCGCCTACTTCGCGCTGATGCTGCTCGGCATGGGCCTGTTCGGGATCGAGACCTGGACGGAGCGCGGAGATGCGTTCGGCGGCTACTTCAGCCTGCTCGGCCGGCTCTCCGCGCTCAACGTCCGCGATGGTGCGCTGTGGCTGCGACGCCCGCTCTCGGGCGTCACATCGCTCGCCCAGGAGCCCGGGGTCGTCGCGATGGTCATCGTGATCATCGGCATCACGACGTTCGACGGCGCCTCCAACGGAGTCGTCTGGAACACGCTGCAGCCGCACGTGCAGAGCGTCTTCTCGGAAGGCCTCGGGCTCGGCCAGACTCCGTCCGATGAGCTCGCCGACAGCATAGGCCTGCTGCTGGCCATAAGCGTCGTGGCGTCGTTCTACCTCGGCGGCATCCTCGGAATGCGCTCGGTCTCCCGCCGCTTCGGAGCGACCACGCTGGCGCGTTCGTTCGCGCACACGCTCGTGCCGATCGGATTCGCCTACGTCATCGCCCACTACTTCTCGCTGCTCGTCTGGCAGGGCCAGGCGATCGGGTATCTGGCGTCCAACCCGCTGGGCCATGGAACCAACTACTTCGGCACCGCGGGGTGGCACATCAACTACCAGGTGCTGAGCATCAACGCGATCTGGTACGCGCAGGTGGCGGCGCTGGTCGTCGGTCATGTCAGCGGCCTCGCACTCGCCCACGATCGCGCCCTGGTCACCTACCGCTCCGTGAGCGAGGCCGTCCGTTCGCAATACTGGATGCTCGTGGTGATGGTCGGCTTCACGAGCCTGGGGCTGTGGCTCTTGTCGTCCGTGAACACCTGAAAAAGCCGCCGCCGTGGACCTGATCGCGCACATCGGCAACATCCCGGTCGAGGAGTGGGTGCCATTCCTCGTGCCGATCGTCGCGTTGTTCGTCTATGGACGCCACCGCGAGCGCCGCCGACGCGAGGAGGTCGGGCAGCTCCCCGACCCCGGCGCTCAACTCGACGAGCAGACCCTGAGGCTGATCGAGGACGAGTGGTCGCGCTCGAAGCACGCCCAGGTCTCGCGCGAGCACTTGCCGCTTCTATATCCGCCGGGTCCGGACGGGCTGAGCCCGAGCGAGCTGGCGGGCCGATCGCACTCCGATCCCGCGGTCGTGGAGCGGCTGCTCGAGGAGCTCGAGGAGCTCGACTACCTCGAGATCGAGCAACGCGACGGGTCCGACGAGCGGCGCGTGTGGCTCACCTTCAGGGGCTATGAACTCGTCGACTCAACCGAGGGCGCGCTGCTCGACGCTCTCGGGCGCGAGCCCGTCAACTGAGATGGATGCGTTGGTATCACTGGTCCTAGCTCTCGCCTCACTGGTCCTGGGCCCAACCAGTCGGCCACGCTACTCGTAGAAGGTCCTCGAGCAGCGTGACGCTGTCCAGCTCGCTGCGCCTCTCGAGGTCATCGATGACCCGCGTCACGAGCGCAGCGGCGGATATGGCATCCAGAGGCCAGCCTTCCGCTTCCATCAGTGCCTCACGCGACGGCGCGAACGCATGCACGGGGACACGGTGGCAGGCAGGACATTCATAGCGTTCCATGTTCGCTGCTCGCTCGGCCCGGGTCCATACCGCAGGCGCGTGATCTCGCCCCAAGCGTCGTGCCGGGACGAAGCCGTCGGCGGCGCTTGGTCTTGGCTGCGGACCTAGTCAGTCGGCGGGGCGTCGCGTGAGGCGCCCGCCACGGCCATGTTCGGTGGAGTCTCCAGCGCGCCCGACCCCGCGGCATAGGAGGTCGGATCTCCACCGCGTCCCCGCAGGACATACGCGATCCCGACCGCGAGGAGCCCGCCGGCGATCGGGCCGAGGACGTACACCCAGTAGCTGCTGAAGTCCCCGGTCACGAGCGCTGGGCCGAAGGATCGCGCGGGGTTCATCGAGGTCCCGCTGACCGGCGCCGACCAGAGCCCTGCTAGCGCGATGTAGCCGCCGACGCCGAGGGCGGCGATCGGGCCGACGTTCTGGGCGGCGGATGCCGTGCCCAGGATCACGCTCACGAGGACCGCGGTCAGCACGATCTCCATCAGCAGCGCCTGCCAGTTCGCGTACCCGGGGCCGGGCAGCGTCGCGCCGAGGTGCTGAATGTTGCCGAACACCGCGAGGAGGAACACGCACGCGAGCGTCGCGCCCACGAGCTGGACGATGATGTATCCGGGCAGGCGCTTCCAAGGGAAGTCTCCGCGCATCGCGAAGGCGAGCGACACCGCGGGGTTCAGGTGCGCGCCGGAGACGGCGCCCATGAAGAGGATGATCCCCATGACCATGAGCCCGGGGGCGACCACCGCGGCTGCAAGGCTGATCTGGCCCTGCCCATGAAGGATCCCGCCGCCCGCCGCGACGAGCACAAGCATGAAGGTCCCGAGCAGCTCGGAGAAGAGCCTTCGCCACTCCAAGCGGGGGTCGTCGAACTCCGCCCTTGAGCCGAACTCGAGCGTAAGCAGGTGGCGGCTCCTGGGGCCGAGCAATCCCAGAACAGGGCCCTCCCCCTGGACCAGGGCATCGCCGGGCACAGCCGCCGTGTCGGGCTGAGCACCGGCTTGCCGCGGAGTCCGACCACTCGTCGGGGGTGGAGTCGGTGTCAGACGCGGGTCGGAGCTCATACGGTCCTCGTGCGCCTCATCCGTACCGTCTGGCGAGGGCCGCCTTGGCGCTCAGCGCCGGCCGGGCGGAGCGCCGAACCAGGGGACCGAGCAGGCTCAACGCGATGATCGTGCCGGCGAAGCGCGTCTCCCCGGGCCGGACTCTCGCGACGCTCGCGGGAACCTCCCGAAGGATCGCCACCGCGATCACCGTGTCGGCGATCGACGGACGATCAGGGCGCAGTTCTCGGAGCGCTGAGGCTGCGACGCGGCGCACCGCGTTCGCCAGGACGCCGACGGCGAAGACGGTCGTCAGGAAGGGCGCGTCCGTCGGGAGGCCGGCGGCGCGGCGGAGTGCGTGCCTGCCCAGAGCGGCCGCGATGTAGGCGTCGCCGATGAGCAATCTCGCGACGCCGGGCTGATCGGCGAGCTCGGGCGCCGACTGTCCCGAGGCGGGGCTCCCGTTGGAGCCGTGAACGCGCGTCCCCGCCTGGTCCTCGCCCGGCCGCTCCCACGGCGAAGGACGAACGCCTCGGCGGCGGGAGATCCTGACCGGCGGAGATGCCGATACCGAAGCACTGCGCTGTGGCGTCGCGACGCTCACGGAGCCAGGAAGCTCTGGGGGATGCTCAGCCAGGTCACGCCGGGCCGGCCACTGCGCCGCGATCGTCGACGACGTAAGCCATTATCAGCGCCAGCGGAAAGAAGAAGAGGCTGAATATGAAGTACCCGACGAAACTGTGCCCCTTGCGAGCTGCAACGCGCGCTGGCCAGAACGCGATCGCGAGCCAGATAAACGCGAAGATGATCCAGCCGAAGACCGATATTGCGAGAACAGACAACTCAAGACCCCCTTTTCTGGGCGGCGAAGCCGCCCATGCTCACGCTGGAGCGTAGGCTCGCGGCGCAGGCCGAGCATCATCCGGATCGGGTGAACGGGGCAGCGGATCACATCGCTCGGGCCAACCGAATCGGCGGCTCGCGCGTTGCGTGCGGGGACGGCTACCCGGTCAAGGCGGCGACGCTGTCGCGGAGAAGGGAAATGGCAAGGCCCACGACAAGCGTCAAGGCAACCGCTCGCGCGTGCCGCTCGATCCAAATACGCGCACGGGTGAGAATCGGCATGGCTCGGTCAGGCGCGAGGATCAGCATCACCAGCCCGAGGCCCAGTGGAAGCATCGACGCAAGTGCGAACAGGACCCAGTCGAGGATGTACTGCCATGCGGTCGGATTCAGCTGCGAGATGTCCTTCAGCGCGACGACCATGAACAGACCGGCGTTGGCCAGCAGGGCGCCCGCGCCCACGATGGCTATCGCAGGGGCCGCGGCAACCTTGCCCATTCGCTCGATGTTGCTTGCAATGCTCGCCGGGTTGGCGGGGCGTCGAAGGCTTCGCGCCACGTAGGCGAGGAGTAACAGGCCGGCAGCGAGACCGAACACTGAGACCCACGTCTTGGGGGTCGTGGTCGTCGAGGCGGCCGCGTTGCCGAGCACGAGAGCGGCAAGGACGCCGACGGCGAGTGTCGCTCCGAGGCCGCCGACGTAGAACCAGGATCCGGTGCGCACCGGACGGTCGCCGAGGACCAGGGCCAGCACGGAGGATGCAAGCGTCGCCGGTTCCAACATCGCCACCAGCCCCACCAACACGAGCTGGACATCCACGGAGGTCATGCTGGTCCTCGCCCGAGCGCCCCCTGCAAGCGCGCGCCCCGCTTCGGCGCGTCAGCGGCGTCGGTCACGCCACCGCCAACCCGGGTCGCGACACCGAAAGATGCTGGCCCTGATTCGCTCAGAGGCCAGTCTCGGCGGTGATCCTGCCGGACTTCACAGCGTCGCCCAGTGCGCGGTAGTCACGCTCGTTCTGCTCTGCGTACGCGTGCGAGAACTCGACGATCGCGTGGTCGAAGCTGCGGCCTTTGCCGAGATAGGCGGCGATCGCGATGCGGTCCCCGCTGCGAGCATGGGCGCGAGCGAGAGTCCAGCCGCACAGGCGGCCGTATTGCGCCATGCCCTCGGGAATCATCTGCTCGATTTCCGCCGAGCCCTTCCAATCCTTGAGCTGGCGGCCGTAGAAGTCGCGGGGCCGGCCGTCGAGTCCGGACTCGACGTGCAGCCATCCGAGAAATATGTCGCTGCTGGCCTGCATCAGTCGCTGGCCCGTGACGACCCGCTCGCCGTGATTCTTGAACTTGCTCCGGCCGGCGAACGGCTCGAGGACCGACGCCTCGGCCTCCTTCATCTGCAGGAACAGCGGATCGTCATCATCCCGCCCGAGCATGAGCGCGATCCAGGCACGCGTGCCCACGCTTCCGACGCCGACGACTTTGCGCGCGAAATCAGCCAGGCGAAACTGCTCGAGCAGCACGCGCCGGTCATGCCCCAGCGAGTCGCGGAAGGAGCCCAGCTGCTCGCGTAGAGCGTCGAACATTTCATCGCGTTCGGTGCCCTTGACGAGGTCGTCGATGGGGACGATCAGCGGCGGTTCGTCGATGATCCGGGTCTCACCGTCCACCACGTGCGTCAGTTTGGAGAACGCCGCCATGCTGTCCTTCGTGCGTGCCTTGGCGAGTGCCTTCCCGGCTCGCTTCGCGGTTTTGGGCTTTAGCTGTGAGCCGAGCTCCTGTATGGCGTTTTCAATGTCCAGATGCGCATACCAGACACCCATGTTGTTCATGGCAGCGAACCCGTTCATTGCGGTGCGGTATTCCTCGACCGTGTCGAGCACGATCTGGTCCTGGTCCTTTACGCGGAAGCCGTTGTCCCGCGCGCCGATCAGCATGCTCGCCGCCAGCCGCTTGACGTCCCACTCCCACGGTCCCGGGAGCGTCTCATCGAAGTCGTTGAGATCGAATACCAGCCGTCGCTCGGGGGATCCGAAGACGCCAAAGTTCGACAGGTGGGCGTCGCCGCAGCACTGGACGAGGAGGCCGGAGCGCGGCGTACTCGCCAGGTCGCTTGCCATGATCGCCGCGCCGCCTCGATAGAACGTGAACGGCGATACGAGCATGCGGCCGTAGCGGATCGGCACCAACTCGGGGACCCGGGTCTTGGCTTGTCGCTCGAGCACCGTGACAGGATCGGTCCGTCTTGGTGCCGGGGCGAACTCGGCATGGCTCGCGCGCGGCACCGCGTCGCGAGCCGCCTTGCCACGAGCAATCCGCTCGGCGACCGTGAGCTGTGGCGTCGCTCGCCCCGCCTCGTTCGTTTTCGACGCGGCTACCGTCGCGGTTGCCATGTCCAGACCCTAGTCGCGAGGCCCCCTCGGACACCAGCCTGCACGCATCACGATCCGTCCCTGTGCGTGCATGCGTGAGGTGCGGGCGTCAGCTTGTCCCGCCGTGCTCGCGGTGGTCGGCCCCACCGATGCCGGCGAGCGGCGACCCGCGACGATTTCATCCCCTGTGGATGATGTGCCGTGAGCTCCTCGTGGTCTGATTTGACTGACATCAGGTCAGCCCGACCGAAAGGACGAGGACATGCCAGGACTACTTCGAGGCGTCGCGCGTACCGCGGCCGTCGCGGGCACCGCGACGGCCGTCTCCGGTCGCGTGAGGCGTCGCCAGGCGAACCGTTGGGCGCAGGAGGAACAGCAGCCCTCCGGACAGCCGCAGCCCTCTGAGCAAGAAGCACAGCCTGCGCCATCGGCTCCCGGAGAGGATCGACTGCAACAGCTCAAGGATCTAGGCGCACTGAAGGAACAAGGCGTCCTTACCGAAGCCGAGTTCACCGCCGAGAAGGCGCGGATCCTTGCCGGCTAAGAACATCGCCGTCCCGGCGGGCGGCGCCCGAATGCAGAGCGTCGGCAATCACCCGTTCCGGATGATGACGGTGGCAGTCGCCCGCAGGAGGCTTGCTGTCGACCCTAAGCCACAGGGCAGCCCGCTCGACGGGAGCTACCCGACGCTGACAACAGACTGAAAGGACCGTTATGGCAACGCTAGTTGCAATTGGCTATCCGGATCAGAGGACGGCCGAGGCGGCGAGGCAGACCGTCCAGGGGCTCGAGGCCGACCTGATCATCCAGGCCGACCAGGTCGCGGCGATCTCGCGCGACGACGAGGGCAAGTACCACGTGACAACGACGCATGGAGCTACCTCCGGGGCCGGCGGCGCAGTGTGGGGTGGGTTCTGGGGCCTTCTGTTCGGCTTGCTGTTCTTCATCCCCTTCGCCGGCTGGGCCATCGGCGCCGGCTTCGGGGCGCTCTTCGGCCACCTCGGGAAGAACGCCATAGACAAAGCCTTCCAAGAAGAAGTGCGCGACTACGTCCAGCCGGGAACCTCGGCTCTGTTCATGATCATCGAGAAGGCTACGCCCGACAAGGCCGTAGCTGCGCTCGACCAGTACGGCGGGACGGTCATCAAGACGTCGCTCTCGGATGAGGACACGGCGAAGCTGCAGGAGGCCCTGAAGGAGAACGACCCCGCGGTTGCGGTGGCGTAGTTGTGAGTGCCCCGCCGCGCGGGGTGCACAGTCGCAAGTCACGAGTCAGGCGGCCCGCGGGGCGGCCTGCTGAGAACGGAGGTAGCGATGCAAGCGCGCGATGTGGAGCTCGGCCCGATCGACATCATCGTGATCGGATATCCGGCGGACGCTCCGATGACCGGCGAAGCGGTTCCCATTTTCATGGACCTGATCGAGCGAGGAATCGTGCGTGTGCTCGACGTGATGTTCGTGATCAAGAACGAGGACGGTACGTTCTCGGGGTTTGACGCAACCGATGTCACCGAGGAGAGCGTGGGCGACTTCAACGTCTTCGCGGGGGCCTCCTCGGGGCTGCTCGACGACCAGGACCTCGAGATGGCCGCCGAGGCGATCGAGCCTGGGTCTGCGGCGGTGTTGATCGTGTATGAGAACAGCTGGGCGGCGCCGTTCGCCGCCGCGGTTCGTCGCAACGGCGGCGTGCTGATCGCGAGCGAGCGCGTTGCGGTGCAAGACGTGATCGATGCTCTCGACGCCGCGGAGGCGACGGCGTGAGCGGACAGCCGGGCTCGGGTGGGCTGCAGTGCGTGAGGCATGTCTGAAGGGTGCGTGCCCGTCGTGGCGCGCACCCGACGCCGGGGAACATGGCCGTTCCGGGAGGCAGGGCCGAGGGCGTTCACGTGCGCGTAGCGCCCGAGGCAACGGCGTAGCCGGCTCGCGCCATGACATCGACAGAAGTCGAGTTCGGGCTGGTCGCGCTTGCCGCGATGATCTCACCGACGACGCTGGCCTTCTCGGTTTTCGCGCTCGTACTCGGCGACCGGCCGTTGCGAACGGGCTTCTGGTTCTTCCTCGGCGCCTTCGGCGCGACGCTGCTGATCGGAGTTCTCGCCGCCTTCGTGTTGGGCAACGCCGCAGCGTCGCCGGGCAAGGCCACTCCCAAGACGTGGGTGTCCGTCCTGGACGTCGTGTTCGGGGTGCTCCTGCTGATCTACGTCGCGCGAGCGGTCCGCCGGCCGATCGACCCGCGGAGAACGGCGAGCATGATCGACCGTATGACGAGGGTCGCAGGCTCGCCTGTGGTGGCCATCGTAGGCGCCGGGGCTGCGCTTGCCAACCCCGGGGGCTTCATTCCGATCGCGCTGAAGGACGTCTCGCAACTGAACCCGAGCGCGGGCGAATACATCGTCCTCTGGGTCATCTTCGCAGTCGTGTCGCTGCTGCCGTTGGCTGTTGCGCTGGTGATGCTGCTTGTGGCACGCGACTGGGCGCTGCGCGTGCTCAGCTCAACACGCAACTGGCTCGAACTACACGCGCGCACGGTTGCTGCGGTGATCCTGGTCCTGCTTGCCGGCGCTCTCCTGCGCAACGGCATCGTCGGACTGACGAGCTAGGCGTGGGGTCACCCTGATGAGCCTCGTAGGGTCGATGATCAGCCTTGCAGCGCGGCCGGCGACATTCTCCGTGAAGGCTGCCGGCGTGGCCTTCGACGCGGGGCGTGACGCGGAGCGTCGCACACGTGCGGCGTTGACGGCGGCGGCCGGTCAGCTCGCACTTGACACGCTCGACGCCATGCTCGCGCGCGACGCGGTCGACCTCATCCTCGAGCGGATAGAGACGGCCGGTGTCGCGCAGCACGTCGCTCAGCGGCTGCTCGAAGACGGCATCGCCGAGCAGATCGTCACGCGCGTGCTCCAGGGCCCCGAGCTCGGGCAGATAGTCGCCACAGCTGTGGACAGCGACCGGACCCGCGACGAGATCGCGCGCGTGCTGGAAAGCGAGGCGATCGAACGTCTGCTCGACCGTCTGCTAATGAGTCCCGCCGGAGACCGGATGGTCGGCCAGGTGCTCGGAAGCCCCGTGCTCAAGGAGGCGGTTGCGCGCCTGCTCGAAAGCCGGGAGCTGTGGCTCGTCGTCGACGAGATCGCGCGCAGCCCGGCGGTCACGCAGGCGATCACCAGCCAGAGCTCGAGCTTCGTCGACCAGGTGACCGATCGAGTGCGCGTGAGCTCGCGCGACGCCGACGCGTGGGTTGAGCGCGCCGCGCGCCGGATCGGAAAAGGCCGCAGAAAGGAGGCGGCAAGCGAGGTGGCGGACGGCGAAACGCTGCTCCCGGATGACGTCGAGGCACTTCCGTCTCCAGTGCGGCCAACCGCGGACCGACGATGAGCATCGGCGCCGAGGTCGGCACGGCATCGTCGCCGGTCATCGAAGCCCGTCGCCGTCGCGACACGACGAGCGTGTCTACCGCCGTGCGCCTCTCGGCCCCGGCAGGCCGTCGCTATCCCGGCCTGGTCACTCGAGCGCTCGCGTTCGCGCTCGACGCCGCCGTCGTGAACGGCTGCGCGCTCGTCATCGGAGTCGTGGTCGGGCTGGGACTCTCGATACTCCACCTGCCCGAACGCGCCGATGTCGTTATCGCCGCGGTCATGGGCGGTCTGTGGGTCATCTGGACGGTCGGCTATTTCGCCTTCTTCTGGTCCACCACCGGACAGACGCCCGGCGACCGCGTGATGCGCATCCGCGTCGTCCCCGGGAGGGGCGGGGGGCGCCTCAGGCCAGCGCGAGCGATACTACGGTTCGGCGCGGTGATCCTGGCGGCCATCCCGCTGCTCGCCGGGTTTCTGATGATGCTCTGGGACGACCGGCGACGTTGCCTGCAGGACCGTCTCGCGCGCACGGTCGTCGTGTATGCCCCGGTGGCGGAGGAGCGTAGAGGCGTCCTGGGAGAGTGAGACGCGTGGGGCACCGGGGTCGTGCGGCCGACAGACGGCACCCGTACATCGACCTTGCCGCCGTGGACGATGGGCTAGCCCCCTTCCTCGGCGAGGTAGGCCAGGGCATCCTGAACCCGGCGACAGCTGTCGCCGGTCTGCGGCAGCTCGAGCCTCTCCAGGATTGCCTTGACGCGCAGGCCGACGGTGCGCTCGGGCACTGCGAGCGATATCGCGATGGCGGCGTCGTCCTTCCCCTCGACGATCACGGCGAGCAGCTCGCGCTCGGCTCGACTGAGCCTGGGAAGCGGTGATCTCGCCACCCTCGCACGAGCCTCGATCAGTGCGTCGACTATCTCAGGATCTACGACGATGCCGCCTCGGGCGACGGTCCTCACTGCGACGATCAGATTGTGCCGATTGGACAACCCGTCCTTGAGCAGGTAGGCACGCGCCGAGCCGGACTCGAGCAGGGAAAGCACATCGGCCGGCTCGGCGTACTGGCTGAGCAACACGACACCGATCTGCGGATGTGTCTCTCGCAGACGCCGTGCGATGCGTATTCCCTCATCGCCATTCGACGGAGGCAAGCGGACGTCTATCACGAGAACGTCGGTCTCCCCGGCCGCGAGTGCCGCGTCCAACTCGAGGGCATTCCCGCAGTCGGCCACGAGCGCGATCGACTCCTCCGCGGCGAGTGTGAGGACCAGGAACTCCCGGATCACACGGGAGCTCTCCGCCACCACCACGCGGATGGGCGGTTCCTCCGGCGGCGGTCGGACGGTGATCACGGCGGGCCGTGACGACGTCTCGGGCTTCGGGTTCCGGGAGGACATCCCACCTCCACTCGCGCTCCCTCAGGGCGCAGGCCACCGTATGGGCTGCGCCCGTGGGTGTCATCACCCGAAGGAGGTGAACCCTTCAGGCGCTCGCCGGTGGTGCGAGCTTGCTCGGCAGACGCAGGCCCACGCCCTTGCGGTCCAGGGGGCCGCGTTGAAGGATGCTGATTAGCCGATCGAACCGGGAGAGAGACGTGCAGACGGCCCAACGAGACACAGCTGGCGCCATCGCTCTGGCCCAGTACGCTCAGACCCCAGCCACCGTGCCGGCCCGCCCCGACGCGGAGCGCCATCTGCCTGCGGTCCACGAATTCGTCCCGAGACGACGGCTGGTGCGGCGTCTCATTGGCACCCGCAGGGCCCCGCTCGTGCTGATCGCCGCTCCCACGGGATATGGAAAGACGTGCCTGCTGTCGGAGTGGGCCGAGGTCGATGATCGTCGCTTCGCGTGGGTGACGCTCGAGCCTTCAGACAACGACGTGCAGCAGCTGGCTGCGAGGATCGTGCAGGCGCTTTACGCATTTGAGGGCGCCGATGCGACGACGTTCCGAGACCCGGAGAGTCGGTTCGGACCGAGATCGGTCGGCGCTCCGGGGCTCGCGCGCTTGCTCGCGCAGCAGCCGCGGCCGATCGTCCTGGTGCTGGACGACGTCCAGGTGCTGCAGTCACCGGAGGCGTTGGACGCACTGCGTGCGCTCGTCGGCCACCTGCCGTCGGGATCTCAGCTCGTGCTCGGCTCGCGCGTCCGGCCTGAGATGTGTCTCGGGCGCCTGCGTGCCCTGCACCAGCTCGTCGAGCTGCACGCCGCTGATCTCGTGATGGACGAATCAGAAGCCGGGATGCTGCTCGGCGCCGCGGGTCTCTCCCTGCATCCCGAGCAACTCGCCACGCTCGTGCGGCTGACCGAGGGTTGGCCAGCGGCGCTATATCTCTCGGCCCTCTCGTTGCGCGACGAGCCGGACCTCGACGCGCAAGTAGACCGCTTCGCCGGCGACGACGGCATCGTGTCCGACTATCTCCGCGAGGAGCTGATCGGCGGCGTCTCGGGCGATGCAGCGACCTTCCTCAGGCGCACCGCGATTCTCGATCAGCTCTCGAGCTCGCTGTGCGACGCGGTGCTCGAGCGATCCGACTCGGCCGCGATGCTGCAGGACTTGGCGCGCCGGCAGCTGCTGCTCACGCCGCTTGGCAAGACCGACGAGTGGTACCGATGCCATGGATTGCTCCGGGCGATGTTGGTGCGCGAAGCGCGCAGGGACGATCCGCGGGGTACTCGCGAGGTTCAGCGGCTCGCGAGCGAGTGGCACGCCTCGCACGGCGACCAAGATCGCGCGGTCGCGCACGCCGTCATGGCGCACGACGCGAGTCGCGCGGGCAGTCTGCTGTGGTCCAATCTTCCGAGATACCTCGATCACAGGCGTGACCAGGTCGTGTTGGGATGGCTCGGAACCTTCACCGAGGCCGAGATGGCCAATGAGCCAGGCTTGGCGCTGTTTGCGGCGCACCGTCATCTGCGCTCGGGGGACCTGGCGCAGGCCGAGTACTGGGGCCACGCCGCGGCGGCGGCACTCGCTGGCTCGGAGCCGCCCCCTGAGGTCGATTCGCTTCGTGCTGCCATTCTGCTCATAGATGCCGTTGCAGCGCGGCACGGGCTCGTGCGCATGGGCGAAGATGCGACGCGCGCATTTGAGCTGGAGTCCGAGCACGGCCCGTGGCGAGCGGTGTGCCGCCTCTACCAGGGTGTCGCGTCACACCTCACGGGGGATCCGATCGGTGCCCGCGAGCTGCTCGATGACGGCGTCCGGCGGAGCGCAGGCCAGATGCCGAGCATCGAATCCCTGTGCAACGCCCAGCTGGCGATCGTCGCGCTGGCCGAGGACGATTGGGAGCTGGCGGAGGAGAGATCCCTCGCGGCGATCGCATCGATCGAGCGCGCCGACCTCGGCACGACACCGAGCGCTGCGCTCGTGTTCGCCGTGGCCGCATTGGTACAGGCCCGTCTGGGGCGCGCCGATGGGGCGAAGGAGCTGCTCCGCCGGGCTACTCGGCTGCTGCTGACGTCGGAGGGTTACGCGTCGTGGTATGGAGAGGAGACGCGCATAATGCTGGCGCGGGCATGCGCTCGACTGACCGACATGCGCGGCGCGCGCAGCCTGCTCGCCGGGGCCTCCCGCGCCGCCCGACGCGTTCCCGACTCGCCGATCTTGAGCGCGTGGCTGGATCAGGCTCTGGGAGAGCTCGACTCGGCGGCCGCGGCGGCGCTCGAGGGGTCCTCGCTGCTGACGCTCGCCGAGCTGCGGATACTTCGCTTCCTGCCGACTCACCTCTCGTTCCGCGAGATCGGCGACCGCCTTCACGTGTCCACGAACACTGTCAAGAGCCAGGCGCACGCGGTGTATCGCAAGCTCGACGCCTCGTCTCGCTCTGAGGCGGTTGCCCGAGCGTCCCGAGTCGGGCTGATCTGGAGCGCGACGACCTCGGTCGACCTTTAGGCTGCCCGCTATCTGACGGTTCACAGCCGTGCCGTGACGCTCATCTGCACGGCGCCGGCCACTGCTCGCATCGGCGTTCATCGTCGCTAGACTCTGCCTTGAGCGAGCCAAATCGCCACACAACTCGAAGCATCTCGCCCACGCGAAGGTTCCGAGAGGGGAGTGGTATAGGTGAGGCGGCCAGGGCACGCTCGTGGGGCCCTTGTCGCCGGTACAGGCCCAAGTCCAGCCTCTCGGGTGCGAAGGTCGATCGCAGCAGACGAGCTACCCCGGCTACGCCGGGTGGGTCCGCTGCCGGGCTGGTTGAGCTCGATAACGCGGTCGCATCCACCCGTCGCGTTTCGGACGCGGCTGCGGGCGCTGGATTCCCGGACCGCCGGCCTTCGAGCTCTCGGCGTCGTCGCGGTCGGGTTTGCCGGCTACAGCGCCTTCGCCTCTCCCCGTTCCTCGCCCGGCGGCGAATCGGCCGTTATCGTGGGCACCGCGACGGTCCTTGCCTTCGTGACGGTGGGTCTGTACATGCACGCGGGCGAGGTGCGCCCCCGAATGGGAAGGCTGCTCCTGCTCGCCGGTGTCCTGTTCAGTCTCGTGCTGCTCGAGGGTTCGAGCGGCAGTTTCGCCTTCAGCGTCGGATGGCTGGGCTCGGCAGCACTGCCACCCATCTTCGCCTACCTGTTCCTCGCCTACCCGACGGGCCGGCTGCATTCGCCCGCAGAGCGCCGGCTGCTTCTCGCCACCGGCATACCCCTCGTACTCTGCTGGATGGCCGCGGTGCTCATTTCACGCCAGCCGCCGTTCGCGCTGCCACTGCTTCGCTGCTCGCCGCAGTGTCCCGGGAACGCGCTGTTCGTTGGCGGCTTCTCCGGCAATGCGGACCCCGTGTTGTGGGACGTCATCCGTGCTTCATGGCTCCTACTTGCCTGGGGGGTCGTCCTGAGCGTGGCAAAACGCGCCCTGATCGCACGCACGCCGGTCAGCTTGAGCGTCACCCCCGTTCTGCTTTTGAGCGTGATCTACGCGCTCGCGACAACCGGAGCGTTGCTCGTCGGGAGCCAGTCGGGATCGCTGGCAGTGAGCTTCCGATCGGCCTTCCTGGCGATCGCCCCGGCGATCCCCGTCGTCATGCTGCTTGGGCTCACTCGGGAGACGCTGTTCATGGGCAGCGCCCTTTCGGGGTTCGTCACGCGCCTCGTGGAGGACCCTTCCCCCGACCTGCGGGCGCTGATGGCCGACGCGCTCGACGACCCGTCGCTGCGGATCGTCTATCGCAGGCCGGCGATCGACACCTATGTCGACTCCTCGGGAGCCTCCGTTGCCAAGCCTGTCGCCAACGCCGAGCTCGGCGTCACGTCGATCGACAGAGACGGTTCCCCGATAGCGGTCGTGGTGCACGATGTCGAGCTTTCAGACCAGAAGCGCTTCATCGAGGCGGCCGGGGCCGCGGGCGTGATCTGGTTTCGCAATGCGCAGCTGGCGGCTGACCTGAACGCTTCGATTTCCGACCTGGCCGCTTCGCGGACCAGGATCGTTGAGACAGCTGATGCCGAGCGGCAGCGCATCGAGCACAGCCTCCACGACGGCGCTCAGCAGCACCTCGTGGGAATGCGCCTGCGGCTGGAGCTGGCAGCTGAGCTGATCACGCAAGACCCTCAGCGCGGGATGGCCATGCTCGCCGAGATCGGGCAGCAGATGGACCAGGCCTTAGAGGAGGTTCGCTCCCTGGCCAAGGGCGTATACCCGCCCTTGCTGCCGGAGCACGGGCTGGGCGAGGCGATCAGATCGGTGAACCGGTGCTCGCCGTGGCCCGCATCCCTCGATGTCGACGGGATTGGGCGCTACGCGCCCGACACCGAGGCGGCCGTGTACTTCTGCTGCCTCGAGGCGCTACAGAACATCACCAAGCACGCAGGCCCGGCCGTCGGTGGGGCAATCCGTCTCTGGGATGACGGCGAGCGCCTGAACTTCGAAGTCTGCGACGACGGGGTCGGGTTCTCCGAAGATGCAGTCAGGCCGGGTGAGGGCCTGATGAACATGCGCGACCGGATGGAAGCTGCGGGAGGAACGGTCATCGTGACCTCCCGCAGGGGTCAGGGCACCGCCGTGCGCGGCTTTGCGCCGCTCACGGCACGGACGCGATCACGTCGAGGGCCCGCATGAGCGGGACCGCTCGGGAAGGCGGGGAAGGCAGTGTCACGGCCGATCGCCCTATCCGGGTGATCATCGCCGAGGACTCCTATCTCGTAAGGGAGAGCCTCAGTCAGATGATCGGCGAGGAGCCCGGCATCGAGCTCGTCGCGGTGTGCGACGACGCCGAGGACCTGCTGGCAAAGATCGAAAGCTTGGATCCCGACGTCGTGATCACTGATATCCGCATGCCGCCGTCGGGAGGTGAGGAGGGTATCCGCATCGCACAGCGGCTTCGAAGGACGCACCCGCAGACCGGCGTGGTGGTGCTCAGCCAGTACGCCGAGCCAACGTATGCCCTCGCGCTCCTGGATGAGGGTGCCGGTGGCCGCTCATACCTGCTCAAGCAGAACATGCACAATCGCCGAGAGCTGGTCGACACCATCGAGGAGGTCGCAGCGGGCGGGTCGCGGATCGACGCGCTGGTCGTCGAGACGCTCGTTCGGGCCCAGTCGCGGCAGGCGCGTTCGCCGCTGGCGGGCCTCACCCCACGCGAGCGCGAGCTACTCGCAGAGATCGCCCAGGGCAAGAGCAACGCCGCTATTGCAGACTCGCTTGTGATCACCAAGCGCGCCGTCGAGAAGCACGTCAACTCGATTTTCCTCAAGCTCGGGCTCGCCCAGTCGGAGGGTGTGAGCAGCCGGCGTGTGAAGGCGACGTTGATGTTCCTCGCGGATGAAGACGCGGGCAGGACATCGGACCCGTGAGCCATTAGCG
Organism: Solirubrobacteraceae bacterium; assembly: GCA_035948815.1. Taxonomy (GTDB): domain Bacteria; phylum Actinomycetota; class Thermoleophilia; order Solirubrobacterales; family Solirubrobacteraceae; genus Palsa-744. The sequence continues at coordinate 20,585 of DASZIU010000023.1, forward strand.
GGCGCGGCGGTTGAGCGCCAGGCCGGCGCGGCTAGCGTGTCGGCGTGCGCGCCCTGATCATCCGACGAGCGACGATGTCGCTCACCGATGTCGTGAACCAGATGATCAGCGTCGCGGCGACGTAAGTCTGCAGGCCTTTGATCGTGAGCCCGCTGACCACTGCGTTGACGATGATCAACGAGACCACCGTCGAAGCGAGCGCGAGAAGCCCGGCCAGGGCTATGGACGGCTGACGTACGAGTACACGCAGGGCGAGCACCTGGACGCCGATGTGGACCACCCAGAACAGCAGGCTTGCCTCGACGACCCCGGTCGCGTTGATGGAGAAATCGCTGAGCACCCCGCCGGAGAGAAGAATTCCCACGGCGACGCCCGCGAGCGAGGTGCTCAAGCGAATGCTCAGGCGCGCCAGCATGCCCGGCGCTACCCCGTTGGCGCGGCGACGGGAACCTCGCGCCCGGCCGGCGCGAACGGTCCGAGCAGGTCAGACTCGTGATCGGCGCTCGCGGCCAGCTCGAGGGCACCGCCTTCTGCGAGCGTGAGCGTCACGACAATCGGCTGCCCTCCCAGCCGATGCAGCCCCCTGCGCTCGTGATCGGATGGAACGCGCACCGTTGCGTCGCTTGCCCACGCGAGCGCCTCCCTCCACGCCGCCGGCAGCCCCCTGAACGCGAAGACGTCGTGAATCCAGACTCCGTGTCCTGGAGACCAACGCTTCTTGCCGGGGGAGCGGACGCGCACCGGAACGTTGCCGGGGCGTCTGCGCAGCGCGCGATTGCGCAGGATCAGGGTGAGGATCGCCACGGCGCAGAGCCAGAGCGGAACACCGAGCGCGGCTAGCGCCACCCAGATCATTGCGACGCGTCTCCCGCAGCGAGACCTCGGCCCCTCACACCGGGGAGCCAGATATGTCCCGTGATCGCCCTCGACGCCCGCTGTGGTCCTGTCGCCTCTGGGCGGCCCATGGTGGTCACAACCCTGCTCGCGCCGGCCGGCTCCCGCATCCCCCGCTTCGGGTGACACGCCACCGGATGCAGCCGTCCTGCGGCGCCCAGCCCGCTCGCCTGCCTCAGGGTTTCGCCGGCGCTTCCTGGCTCTGTGCGCCGGCGGTCGACCCCGTCTTCGATCCCTGCCCGAGGCTTTCCTTCAGGCTCTTGATGTGGCCGTCGATGCTTTCCGCCAGCGCGGAGGCTTTCTGCTCAGCTTTCTTGGCGGCGTCGTTTGCGCCTTTGCTGATGGCACTCCCAATTTCGTTCAGCTGCTTCTCGAGCCCTTTCACTTCGTTGCTGGTCTGCGTCGCCTGCTTCTCAGCCGACCCGGCAGCCTGTTCGGCTTCCTTCTGAGACTTTTCCGCGGCCGCCGCGGACTGCGAGGAGCTGTTCTGCGCGCTCGTGGCGGTCTGGTTGGCTCCGCTGGCCGCCGCTCCTGCTCCCACGGCCACCGCACCGGCAGCGTTGGCCTTCTTTTCGGCTTCGTCGGTGCTCGACTGCAGGCCGATGACGAACGCCACGGCGGCGACCACAAGGATTATCCCGCCGCCTATCGCCCACTTCCGCCAACGTGGGGGCCGGCGCTCCGTGTCCGCTCCGTCCTGCGGCTGCTCCGGCGGTGAGCCTCCGTTGGCTGGACCCTCGGGAGCGCCGGCCGAAGTCGACTGGGGGTGCGTCGGAGCTGTCCCCGAGGCGACTTCTTGTGCCCCGGCGGCGCTTGCCGGGCCTGGACTGTCGGCGCCGGAGGGATCGGCGGCCCGTGCCGGATCTCCGTCGACGGCGTTGTCGATAGTCATCGCGTGCACCCTCTTCCTGAGTTGCGGGTCGCCCGCGAACCTATCCAGAGGCGGCATTTGCGCATCGCCCGAATGAGGTGATCCCCGAGGCTCTCTGAGAGCCGACGAATTGCGGCCAGCTAATCCCGCGGATGACCGCGGATCGCGCAGCGGAAACCGATGTGTCCGGTCGATGTATCGATCGCCTCGCCCTGGCGCGCCGCCGGCCTGAAGCGCAGGCAGTAGTTGGGGGCGCACAGGTGCGAGCCCCCCTTGATGGTGCGACGGGGTATCTGGCCGCCGGGCTCGCCACTGACGAGGCTCTGATGGGCGTCAGTACGTCGCGGGTTATGCGGTGCGCAACAGGCGCTCCGACTGCTGGAGGCATGACCTCCGGTGAAGTAGTCCTCCGTCCATTCCCACACGTTGCCCGCCATGTCGAAGAGGCCGTAGCCATTGGCCGGGAAGCGGCCGACGGGCGAGGTGCGCTCGAACCCGTCGAGCCGCAGGTTCTGCCATGGGAACTCACCCTGCCAGAAGTTCGCCATCATCCGGTTCCTCGGCGTCATGCTCTCGCCCCATGTGAAGGCGGCGCCGTCGAGACCGCCACGAGCGGCGAGCTCCCACTCGGCCTCCGTGGGGAGCACCTTCTGCGCCCAGCGCGCGTAGGCCGCCGCGTCCTCGTAGGCGACGTGCACGACGGGGTGGCGCTCTCGCCCGCCGACATCGCTGTCGGGTCCCTCCGGCCGGCGCCAGAACGCTCCCGGCGTCCAGCGCCACCAGTTAGTGACGTCGCGCAGGTCGACGCGCCCCGCGGTTTTGGCAAAGACGAGCGAACCCGGCACCAACAGGGCCGGATCCGCCTCCGGGTACTCGGAGGCCTCGGGCGCGCGCTCGGCGAGCGTCACGTAGCCGGTCCGCTTGACGAAGCGCCGGAACTCGGCCACGGTCACCGGATGCTCGTCGATCCAGAACCCGTCCACCGTGACGTGGTGGACGGGGCGCTCCTCGGGATAGAAGCGCTCGTCTCCCATGCGAAACGTGGCGCCAGGCACCCACACCATGTCCTTCGGCCCCCTCAGGGCCGGTGTCGTCGTCGCCGCCCTCGCGGTGTTCGAGTCTGATGACTGTGTCAACACCACCGCCCCGAGCTCGCTCACTCACGCATGAGCATCGCCGCAGCCTCGCGCTCGAGGTCGATATAGGGCTCGCCGCTGACATCCACGGCGACCCGATTGATCTCGCCGCCCGTGAAGGGCCAAGGCTGCTCGCCAGGGTAGTCGTCCGTCACCGCGGCGCCGCCGTCGCGGCCGATGCACAGGCCCTCTCCGGCGATCATGAACTTCCCGGGCTGGGTCTTGATCTGTCCCTCGCCGACCTTCCGGTCGCCGTGCCAGAGCGACAGCGTCCCAGCCGCCACACCGGGTGGGTCTTCCCCCGCCTTCTCGAACGAAGCCGACAGGAGCAGTCGCTCGCCCGTTGGAACGTCCTCCGTTGCGACGATTATCTGCTCCGCCATGCCGACGAAGTTGTAGACGTAGTGAAGCCGGTTGTCCTTGATGTAGAGGGCATGACCGCCGAAGCGCGAGCCGTGAGCGAACAGCACTCCCTGTGCGTCGCCGTCGGCAATGTCAAGGACGGCGCCGATCGTATAGCTGCGGTTGCGGATGTTCACCGACTGCGACTCGGGCACCTCAGCGGTGTCGGGGAAGTAGACGTAGCGGTCGCGGGGCGGGGAGAGCACCGGTCGTGGAGTCAGGAAGATTTCCAGCGCCGAGCGATCGTCGAGCGGGAATGCCCCGTTCGCTCCGGCCTCCGCGAACCACAGGTGGACCAGCTCGCGCACCTTCTCGGGATGCTCAGCGGCGAGGTTGTTCACCTCGGCGCGGTCGACATCGGTGTGGTACAGCTCCCACTCGTCATCGTTGAAGTGGCTCCAGCCGCTGATGGTCGGGTGATTGGTGACCGCCTTCCAGCCGTCGTGCCAGATCCCGCGAGAGCCGAGCATCGAGTAGAACTGCGTCCTGCGGATCGTGGGGGCGCTCGCCTCGTCGAAGCTGTAGCGCATGCTCACGCCGTCGAATTCACTCTGAGCGTGACCCTTGATCGCCGCGGGTGCCTCCACGCCGAGGACATCGAGGATCGTCGGCACGAGATCGATCGCGTGGTGGTACTGGTCGCGGATCTCGCCGCGCGCGACAGTGCCCGCAGGCCAGGAGATGATGCAGGGATCGCTCGTTCCGCCGTTGAACTCGTAGCGCTTCCACATCTTGAACGGTGTGTTGAACGCCATCGCCCAACCGTTCGAGTAGTGGTTGTAGGTCCTGGGCCCCCCGAGCTCATCGAGCATCGAGAGGTTCGACTGCATGTCGTCGGGGATGCCGTTCGCCATCTTCATCTCGTTGACCGAGCCGTTCGGCCCGCCCTCGCCGCTCGCCCCGTTGTCTGAGACGAGGATGACGAGCGTGTTCTCGCGTTCACCCGACGCCTCGAGGTAATCGAGCAGCCGTCCGATGTGGTGATCGGCGTGGGCGAGGAAACCGGCGTACACCTCGGCCATGCGACAGAAGAGGCGCTGCTCCTCCTCCGAGAGCGAAGCCCACGGTTTGGTGAAGTCGAGCGCGGGAAAGGGCAGGTCGTCGGGGCCGGTGCGAGCCTCGGGCGTTCCGATCGGGTTGATCACCGGAAGATCGGTGTCCTGAGGCACGATTCCCAGTTCCTTCTGGCGGGCGAGGGTCTGCTCGCGTATCGCCTCATAGCCGGTGTCGAAGCGACCCCGATATCGCTCGATCCAATCCTTTGGCACGTGGTGCGGTGCATGACACGCGCCGGGTGCGTAGTAGAGGAAGAACGGCTTCTCGGGTGCGATCGACTTCGCGTCGCTGATGAACTCGAGCGCCTTGTCGGTTATGTCGTCGGTGAGGTGGTAGCCCTCCTCCGGCGATCTGGGCGCGTCGACGAGGTGGTTGTCGTAGACGAGGTCGGGCGACCACTGATTCGTCTCGGCTCCCAAGAACCCGTACCACCGCTCGAAGCCCCTGCCGGTCGGCCAGTTGCGGCGGGTCGACGCGAGGTTCATCTCGTCGTCGGGACACAGGTGCCACTTGCCCACCATGTAGGTGTTCCAGCCCACCTCGCCGAGGATCTCGGACAGAGTCCCGTTCTCAGGCGGGATCGTGCCGCTGGCGTTCGGGAAGCCGATCGCTGCCTCGGTGATGCAGGCCATGCTGTTGCGGGTGTGGTTGCGCCCGGTAAGCAGGCATGAGCGCGTCGGCGAGCACAGCGCCGTCGTGTGCCATTGCGTGTAACGCAGGCCCTGCTCGGCGATCCGGTCGATGTTGGGCGTGTCGACGGGCCCGCCATAGCAGCCGAGGGCGGCGAAGCCGACGTCGTCCAGGACGATGTAGAGGACGTTGGGAGCGCCGTCCGGCGCACGGGGCGGCTCGAACGGCTCCCAGTCGGGCTCCGAGTCCCTTATGTCGACGTTGATCGTTCCTTTGAACGGCTTGGTCATTTGCTTGCCCCTAGTTTTTGGACGGCGAACCTCGGCACGGTCGCTGCCGAACGAGCACGAGCTATGTCTGCGAAACGTCACGCGCACCATGAACCGCGATCGCGGCGGGCGCATCATCCGCTTCGGATGACTGCAAACCGGTGGCTGCGCCATCCGAGTGCCCCGTTGATCGTTCAATCGCGGCGACGCCCGTGCCCCGCGTTCGATGAGCGCCGGCCGGGACGCTCTCCATGGCGGGCCGGCGGTTGCGCGGGTGTGACTCGAACCAGCGCGCATATCTGTCGGCAAGCGGTGCGGCGCTGGCTCCATGAGCCAGCACCGACAGGCCCACGGTGACGTATGTCGCCACGAGGATCGTGCCGACGTGCGGAAGGTGAGACTGCTCGACGACGATGACGGCGAAGACGATCGAGGCGAGACCTCTCGGACCGAACCAGCCGAGGAAGCCGATGGTCGGCGGGCGAGCGCCGCTGCCGAGCATCGCGATGCCCACAGGCAGAATGCGGATGAGCGTGAGGCTGAGCACGGCATACGCGACGATCGGCCACGAGAGCTGGCCGAGCGCCGGACCGAGCAGCACGGCCCCGAACACGACGAAGGTGACGCCGTTCAGCAGCTCGCCCAGCTCCTCGATCAGCCCGACGGCGGACTCGGACTCGCGGCTCAGCAGCCCTCCGAAGAGGGCGCCTGCAAGGAACGCCGCGATGAAGCCCGAGCCGCCGAGCGCGGCGGCAAGGCCGTACGCGAGTGAAGCACCGGCGACCGGGATGAGCCGCATCCAGGAGGATGCGATCAGCTGCCTTTGTCCGGCCGCTCTCACGACAGCCGCGAGGAGCAGGCCGCTCGCAAGGCCGCCGAGCGCTCCGTAACCGAGCTCTTCGGCCACGATCCGCACGGCGTGATGGCCGTTCGTCACGTGAGACTCGACATCGGCCGCCGCGATGGCGATGAAGAGCAGCGGGACGCAGATGCCGTCGTTGAGTCCGCTCTCCACATTCAGGCCCTGGCGGATCCGGGAGGGCAGGCGCGGCTCCGTGACGACGGCCTGGCCGAGCGCGGCGTCCGTCGGTGCGAGCAGAACGCCCAAGACGACCGCCTCGGCGAGGGTCAGCTGATCGAAGATGCCGGAGGCGATCACAGCGCCGAGCGCGATCGTGAGTGGCAATCCGATCGCGAGCAATCTCAGGGGCACCTGGTACTCGCCACGCAGCGTGCTCAGCTTGATGCGTGACGCGTCGGAGAAGAGGACCAACGCGAGCGTGGCCTCGGCCAGACTCCGGACGGCGGCCCCGGTCGGGGAGAGGTTGACCTCACTCGCGACCTCCGGGCCGACCAGCACGCCGATGACCATGAATACCATCGCCGGCGTCATCGGCGTTCCGGTCAGGCGCCGCGAGACGGCAGCGACGGCAAGGACCGAGAGCGCCAGGATGGGCACAACCCAGTTCACGGCGCGCCGATTATCTGCCCGACCGGTGGCGCGGGTGTCATCCGAAGCGGATGATGCGCCTTCCGGACGACGCGGCGAGTATCCCGCGCATGCGGATCTGGAGCGCTCTGCGATTGCTGTGGGCCACGGTGAAGACCGGCTGAGGCCGCGCCGTCACGATGGAAACCGCCCTCCTCGGCGCCATCTTGGGTCTGGCCCTGATCGACTCGCTGAATCCGGCGTCGATCGCATCCGCCAGCTATCTTCGGTTCGTCCGTACCCGCTCGGACGTCATCGCCTTTGCGGCGGCCGCATACGTCACCTACCTGGCCTTCGCTTTCGTGCTCACCGACGCTGTCGGGCCGGCGGCGCGGCGGGTGTTTGATGGGACTCCGTCGATCTCCGTGTCGATCCTGCAGATCGCGCTGGGCAGCGTCCTTGTCGCGAACGGCGCACGGGCGTGGAGCCGACGCTCGCGCCGCGCCATCCCGCGGTCCACGAGCTTGGGCTCAGCCTCCGTGCTCGGTTTCCTGGCGACCATGATCGATCTGCCGACCGCCGTGCCGCTGATCGCGGCGAGCGGAATCATCGTCGCCGCACACCCAGCCCAGATCGTCGAGGTCGGAGTGCTGGTGATCTACGTGATCGTGTGCGTCGCTCCGCTGATCCTGATCGCGTTGATCCCACAGCGCTTCGGCAGCAAGACGCGCCCTATGCCAGGCGACGCGGGCGTCCCCTCCGCGGGCTTGACGCCGGTCTTGCTCGCCGGACTGTGCATCGTCCTCGGCGCCGCAGCAGGCGGGCAGGGGGCACTCGCCCTGCTCTAGCGGCGCTCCTCGCAACCAACGCCGCCCTATCGGTGGAGTTGTGCCCCTGGATCGTCGTTTCACCTCGATCGGATGATGCGCAGTGCCCGACTGCACAGGAGGATCGCAGGCGTGGCACAGCGCCCCGATCTCCCAACCGACGCCGGCGAGCCCCCGGCGACACCGGCCGCGAGCGCCGGCACCTTCGGCTCGAGTCGCGCAAGGCGCATCTGGGTGCGCCTCGCCCTCGGGCTTGCCACGGTCTTGGCGGTCTTTGCCATCTTCGCGACCTGGGCCAACCGCCAGCTTCTGAACCCGTCCAATTGGTCGAAGACGAGCACCGCGCTGCTGCAGAAGCAGACGATTCGCTCTTCCCTGTCGACCTATCTCATCGACCAGCTCTACGCGAACGTGAACGTCCCGGCGCAGCTGAAGTCAGGCCTGCCCACACGCTTGCAGCCACTGGCCGGCCCGATCTCGGGCGCGCTTCACAATGTTGCCGAACAGACGGCTGAAAAGGCGCTCGAAACGCCGCGTGTCCAGGAGGTCTGGAAGAAGGCCAACCGTGCCGCGGACCAGACGCTCGTGACGATCGTCGAGGGCGGCGGTTCCCGCGTCCAGATCCAGGGCGGCACGGTCTCGCTCAACCTGCGTCAGGTCGTGGCGGACCTCACCCAACGCCTCGGGCTGCCCTCGAGTCTCGCGGAAAAACTACCCGCCTCGGTGGCGAACGTGAAGGTCGTGACCTCGAGTCAGCTCGGGCTGGTGCGCGACCTTGCGAAAGCGCTCCGTGCGCTGGCGTTGTGGCTGACGATCGTCGTGGTCGCGCTCTACGCGCTCGTGGTGTATCTCGCGCGGGGCCATCGCCGCCGGATGCTCATGTGGGTCGGGTTCAGTCTCGTCTTCGCCGGGCTCCTCGTCCTGGTGGGTCGCAAGGTGGGCCAGGGTCAGCTGGTCTCTGCCATCACCACGGACGCGTCGATCGAACCTGCCGCCAACGACGCGTTCTCGGTGGCGACGTCGCTTCTGGTGCAAGTGGCGAGTGCCGTGATCATCGTCGGCGTGCCGGTGATCCTCGCGGCTATGTTCGCGGGCCCGATGCGCTGGGCCGTTGCCTCGCGGCGCTTTCTGGCTCCTCATTTTCGCGAATACCCCGGCCTGCCCTACTGGATCACTGCGGGGTTGCTCGCCTTGGTCTTCATCTGGGGACCGATCCCGGCGACCCGCAATCCGTGGGAGATGCTGCTCTTCACGATCCTTGCGTTCGCTGGGGCCCATGTCCTGCGCAACCAGATCCGCGAGGAATTTCCCGACGTCGAAGCCCGCTCGATACGGGAACACATCGGCGCGGCGCGAGAGAAATGGAGGCGGGGAGTACCCTCGCCTGACTCGGCGACGGTGCCCAACGGGCACTCCAAGGTTGCGGAGCTTGAGCGCCTATCCACTCTGCACGAGCGCGGCGCAATCACGGACGACGAGTATTCGGCCGCCAAGCGGGAGTTGCTGTCCGTCGCGTGAATCTCGGCCAGCTGCGCCCTAGCCGCGAGCGCGCGGTCGGTCGTGGCGTGCGTCGGGCGCTCGAGTGGGCAGATCGGCTCCGGGCTTCATACGGTCGCCTCTCCGGGCGTCCGGCTAACGAAGGGGGAGTGACCAAGTGAGAGGCGTCGGAAGTGCTTTGTTCGCAGGCGTCCTGCTGATGGTGGCGGGCACGCTCAACATCATCTATGGCATCGCCGCGATCAGCGATTCGAACTTCTTCGTCAACGACACGCAGTTCGTCTTCTCGAGCCTCCACACGTGGGGATGGATCACCGTGATCCTGGGCATAATCGAGCTGACGGCCGCCTTGTCACTGTTCGCAGGCGGTACCTACGGTCGCGTCGTTGGGATCTTCGCCGCCAGCCTGGGCGCGATCGGTGCGCTGTTGAACGTCGGTGGAGGACACCCCTGGTGGGCACTGGGGGTCTTTGCGATCTGCGTCGTCGTCATCAAAGGCCTGGCCGTTCTGGGTGAGCCAGAGGTGTGAGTGTCGGCCTGCGGTAACGGTCCGGACGCTCGGGTCCCACGCCTGCGAACCAGCAGGATTCAGGCGCACCCCATCATGATCGATGACCCGCCCCGGGTCGAAGCGGGGCGGGTCATCGGGCACTAGCCCGGCCATGAACGATCCCTCGACGTTCGATGGCCGGGCGGCGCAGCAGCGAGGCCATCACGAGCTCGCGCTGCGACCGCTGATCTGCGACTGCGGCGCCATCCTCAGGGCCCTCGGGGCCACCCGTCGGCGCCGTCGACGTGCAACCTGTCATCCAGCCGAGGAAGCGGCAACCGTGCCGCCACCGACGCTCCACCGAGAGCATCTCTCCCTCCCACAGCTGCAGGACATCCAGCGTCAGCGGCATTGGCGGTGTCGTGAGGATCACGATCCAGTCCCGCCGGCCTGGCTGTCGCAGAGGTGGCGGAGCCACCCGCACGACTCCTGCGGCCGTGGTCCGCAGCTCGTCGGCGAGACGTACCGCCTGTCGAAGGCTCGACACCTGAAACGAACAGCACAGGCGCGGGCATTCCTGATCCGCGAACCGATGGCGAGAGTGGAGATTTGGTGATCTCACGCGCAACCATCTTCCCTTGGTCACCTCGTCGCGTCGATACTGCGGTTGCGCGATATCCGCTGAATCAGTCCAGTGCGAGCCCTTCGCCAAGGGCCTTCGCCACCAGGTGAGCTCGCGAACGCGCGCCGACCTTGACCATGGCGTTGCGGGCGTGTGTGCGCACGGTGTCGTGAGCGATGCGAAGCTCGTCGGCAATCTCGGGTCCCGTGTTCCCGAGCGCGACGAGCCGTACGACCTCGCGCTCGCGAGTCGAGAGCATCGTCGGCTCGTGCTTGGCGGGCACCGTACGTCGGAAGCGTGGCCCCCAACGCGAGGTGTTCAACGCAACGACCAGCACGAGGCGGCGACCCGTGATGATCTCCGTCGTGGCCGCCCACTGAACCGCCACCCTGCCTCCATCCGCAGGCCGTAGCTCCGCCTCCCCGGCGAACTCGCCACGTCGGAGTGCGGTGCGCCATTCCGCTGAGGACACCAATGGTCCCCCGACGACGAACCCATAGATCGGTCGGTCGATGAGCTCGGCCGATGAGTATCCCAGCAGGTTCAGATAGGCACCGTTCGCGTCGACCTGACGGCGATTGCCGTCCAGCAACACCATCGCGTTGCGCGACTGCTTGAACGCCGCCGAAAACAGCCCAGCCCATTCTCTGTGGCTCACGGCGGCAGCTTTCAGTAGTCGGTGGCCGTCTTGACGGGCTCGCGATCACAAGGATGCAGATCGCCCTGGACGTGCGCCACCTTTTGGGCTCCGTGGCCTACCCGCGCGCTCCTCGACGTCATTGCTACCTCCTGGGCGATCTGACTACACAGAGTCGGCGAGTGACTGATCGGCGCGCAGGGTAAGGGCAGCAGCTCGGTCGCGCATCCTCCGAAGTGGATGATGCGAGCCGCCGGCGGGAGATCACTTATGTTGTGCGAATTGGCTGGCCTGCGTGTCGGGCCGGATCGAAAGGAGAGCACGACATGGCCATACCCGAGGGGGGCACGGTTCCTCAGACGCCCCGTCATCCCCGCGCGTGGAAGATCGTCATCGGCAAGCAGCTGACGGCTGGGCGGGCGGCGTGGATCATCGTTTCGGCGACCGTGTCCGTGACGTGCATAGCTGGAGTGCTGATGCACTTCACCGACAGGAAGACCTTTCCGAACATCGGCGATGGCTTCTGGTGGGCGGTGCAAACGGTGACGACCGTCGGCTACGGCGATCTTGTTCCGAAAAGCACGGCGGGAAGGATCGTCGCCGCCATAGTGATGCTCGTCGGGATCGGCTTCCTGACGATCGTCACGGCCGCCATCACCTCGACGTTCATCGAGACAGCGCGTCGAAGGCTCGAGGGCGGCACCAAGCAAGCCGTTGCCGCGAAGCTCGACCACATCGGTGCGCGCCTGGAGGTGATCGAGGCGAGTCTGAGCGAGATAAGGCGCAACAGTGACGAGCACTAGCGAGCTGGTGCCCGGTCAGATGCGAGACCGAAGCGCGGCCTTCTCGTGACGGCGGCGGTGGCTCGGGCCTGGTGGTGGTGCTGGCCTACCCAAAGACGCTGGCGCGCCATATTGGCAAAGCCGCGCTTCCGCGCCAAAGTGGCTCGTATCGGCCACAGAGCGCTGTGCCGCGGCTTCGGCCGAGTTCGCTCGCCGCTAACTCGTGAAAGGACGGTCCACGATGGTGATTGCAGCCAGCTATCCACTCCTGGAAGTCTTCTGGACGATGCTGATCTTCTTCGGGTTCGTGATTTGGCTGTGGATTCTGTTCACGGTGCTCGCAGACATCTTCCGTCGTCACGACGCGTCAGCCTGGGTCAAGGTTCTGTGGATCGCGTTCGTCGTGGTCGTTCCCTACCTGGGGGTGTTCACGTACGTGATCGTCGAGAACAGAGGCATGGCCGAACGCTCCCTGAAGCAGCAGCAGGCAGCGCAGGCACAGGCAGACGAATACATCCAGGCGGCCGCGGGGCGGAGCGACCCAGCGCAACAGATCGCCAACGCGAAGCAACTGCTCGACAGCGGCACGATCACCCAGAGCGAGTTCGACGGGCTGAAGCGCGCGGCGCTGGCCTCCTGACGGACCGGGGCGATCCGTCAATGCAATCACGACTCACAACGGAGACGACATGAGCGACAGGCCCGTTTTCATCTACGCAGCGACATATGCCGACCGCAGCGATGCTCTCGGGGACTACGAGTCCCTCGTCGCGCTCCACGCCGAGAAGCTGGTTGGAACGTACGACGTCGCGCTGGTCAGCAAGAGCGCCGACGGCAAGGTCCGCGTGGAGAAGCACGAGAAGCCGACGCAGCACGGAGCTTGGGGAGGCATCGCCGCCGGAGCATTGGTCGGGATCCTGTTCCCCCCGTCGATCCTCGGCGCGGCGGCTGTCGGTGGCGTGGTGGGTGGCGTTGGCGGCCACCTGCGCCGCGGTATCTCCCGCGCCGACGCCAAGGAGCTGGGCGGTCTGCTGGACGCCGGAGAAGCCGCGTTGGTCGTGATCGGCGAGTCACGACTGGAAGAGCAGCTCGACAGGGCGCTCACCCGCGCGCGGAAGTCGACCGAGAAGGAAATCGACGCCGATAGTCGGGAGTTCAGGCGCGAGCTCGAGGGCGCCACGAACGACGCTGAGGCACACGGCGCCGCGACGGCAACAACTTAAGAGGCCCGCTAACGAACCCTGGCCGCTTCGGCTTGGCTTCGCGGCCCGCCGTAAGCCACCAGGCCGTAGATGACGAGCAGATCCACCGCGAATACGGTCAATGCCAAGAACGGGGCGGCGGGAAGAAAGACCAGCTGGATGATTGCGTTGCCGCCGGCCACGAGCACGCCGGCCCAGCGTGCCCATCCTGCCCGGACCAGGATTCCGAGTGCGACGCCGAACTGCGCGACCCCGAACAGCATGACGACCCAGCCCCAGCTGTTCAGATCGCTGAGTATGAAATGCGCGTTGACGGCGTAGAAATGCGAGCTGGAAATCGCCGCGACCCCGTAGATCACGTTGAGCGTCGCTGCGATCATGATCATGATCCCAGCGAACGCGAGCCAGCCTCGGCCGCGAGATTCGCCGTCGTCAGCGTAGGCTGCCACCCGTCCCCCGGGAAGTGGTTCGCTGTAACGACGGCTTGTCGGCGCGTCGGTGATGGCTCCGTATCCATTGGCCATGAGGAGTTCCTCCCGGTTGGGATGTGTGGTTCGTTCGTCAGGCAGCGGACACGCCTACCCGTCCCGCGCGGGCCCGCGTTCGTCCTCCGACGCGACGCCGGAGGACGCAGGTGAAGACTTGTTCGAGGAGATCGCTCGTTCGTCGTCTTGTGCAACGCGCTTGGCGAGCACCGCGTTGGCGGTACGCAACAGCAGCTGAACGTCGGAGCGGCGCGCGGTGGGTGCGGCGGAGAACCTCCATGACAGCCGCGAGCGTCGCCGCTGTCCGACTGGCTCTGGTCCGGCAAGGCGATCCCACGCGAGCGCAAAGTCCGTCGCGGGCGTCTGGCGAGCGTCGGTCCGACGTTCGTAGCCGGCCAGCGTCAGCGGACCGCGGCGACCGCGAGCGAATGCGCTGACCTCGGCCCTGGGGTGCTGTTCGAGGCGATCCACGAGGCGTTGGATCCGTTCGGAGGGGAGGCCGTCAAGTGCGGTTTGCAGCTCATCAGCGGCCATGGGAGCGTCCTCCTTCGGAGTCGTTGCTGGGTTGG
>DASZIU010000024.1:0-28665 GCA_035948815.1 Solirubrobacteraceae bacterium
TGGTAGGCGGGCACGGTGACCATCAGGGAGCCCCCGGGCGCGACAGTGCGCCGCAGCTCGCGCAGGGCGTCGAGGTCCTGCTCGAGGTGCTCGATCACGTCGAGGCTCACCGCCAGGTCGAAGCTGTCCGACGGGAACGGCATATCGAGCACCGACCCTTCGATCACCTCGCCCACTCCGCGCGCGCGGGCAAGGCCGGCGCTCGCCTGCGAGAGCTCGATCCCGGTCACGGCGCCGTGACGGGCGAGCTCGACCATGTTGCGCCCGCTGCCGCAGCCCGCGTCGAGGATCCGCGCGCGCGCGGGGAGCCGCAGGCTCTCGAGGACACGCTCGATCACGGTCCGCCGGCCCCGGTACCACCAGTGGCGGTCCTCTACCTGATGGGTCTGGAGCTCGTAGTCGCGATCCATGGGCGCGCATCCTTTCCTATTGCGGCCCTCTCGCGCGCTCTGCTCAGCCGGCGGGCCGCCGGAAAGGGCATCGGCCGCGCTCAGGCGAGCGCGTCGCGCAGGAAGCTCACCGTGCGCTGCCAGGAGAGGTCGGCGGCCTCGGGATCATATGTCCCGAGCCGATTCGTGTCGTTGAAGAACGCGTGGCCCTGGCCCTCGTAGAAGTGGAAGGTCATGTCCACGCCCGCCTCGCTCAGTTCCGCTTCCAGCTGCTTCGCGGCCTCGACGGGGATGAATTCGTCGGCCGTGCCGAAATGCCCCAGCAGCGGGCCTTTGATCTTCGAGAAGTCTGGCCGGCCGTGGGGCATGACGTAGTAGTAGGTGACCGTCGCGGTGATCCGTGGGCATGTCGCGGCGGCCCAGACGGCGAGACCTCCGCCGAGGCAGAAACCGACCGCGCCGATGCCGGAGCCCTCCACCCGCGGCAGCGAGGCGAGGTAGTCGGCCGCGCCGCACATGTCCTTCTCGACCTCGGGCATCGACAACGCCATCATCTTCTGCTGCGCCTCGCTCGGCTCGGTGGTGGTCTCACCCCTGAACAGATCGGGCGCCAGCGCATAGAAGCCCTCGGCTGCGAACCGGTCGCAGATGCTGCGGACGTGCTCGTCCACGCCCCACCACTCCTGCAGCACGATCGTCGCCGGGCCGTGGCCGGCCTCAGGGACGGCGAGGTAGCCGGGAGTGCTGCCGGCGCTCGTCGGAAACTCGATATCGGGCATGTTGTCTCCTTGGGTGCTTGGCGTGGGACCTCGGCCCGCCCGGCGGGCGACGCGCAGACTACCCGCGAGCGACCGCTAGATGTCCTGCCGCTGGCGTCCGGCGCGCAACCGGTTCACCGGCTTCGCAAGCGGCGGCACGGCGACGATCCCGTTCCAGCCGCCGTGGCAGGGACGCTGGCGCGCACGCGGCTCATACGAAGGGTCGCACTGTCGAGCTCCAGCGGGACGTGCCTGACCTACCTGCTCGTGCAGTAGCGCGGCGCACCCGGCCTCTCGCCCGGATGCGCCGCGCACCTTCTCCTTCCCCCGGCCGCGCTCACTAGGGAGTCGGCAGCGACACTTTCACGTTGCTCGCTTCGACCGAGAACACGCCGTTGCTGGCGCGATAGTAGGGGGCGTCCCGTCCCAGAAGCTGGAGCTTGACCGTGTCCCCTTTGGCGAATTCATATCCGTTGCCATGGAGCTGGAAGGTGATCGGGCCGGTCTGGTTTTCGCCGAGCCTGTAGACGCTGCGGCTGATCAGGCGCTGTTCACCGCTCGGGAGCACGTCCCAGAGGCGGGCGACGAGCTCGCCGAACGGCCCCGTCGTTTTGATCGTTGCACTCACCGTCGGCAGCCCCAGCAGCGTGAAGCCCGAGCTGACCGTCGTGTAGTTGGCGGTGTTCGGCTCGGTTTCGGCTTTGACCGTCGTGCAGGCGTCGGTCGTGCCCGCGATCGGGTCGAACGCCGAGGCGATCGACGGATTGCCGCCGGCCGAGGTCAGCGTCTGCGCCGCCGCGCTGCCGAACGTGACGGCGTGGGGGTGCAGCTTGGCCCAGTTCTTGGCGGTGAAGGGGCCGCCTCCGGGCGCTGCCTTCGGGCACGTCTGCGTGTAGGCGGTCACGCTCCCGTTGGCCGGCGCCGCGCCCGCGTGCTGGAGCTTGGAGGCGAAGAACGACGCAGCCTCTTCGTTGAAGGCCTGATCGGTGTTCACCTTGTTCGAGCCGCGGCTGTGGCCGAGGTCACCGAACATCAAGGCCGCGTAGCCCTTCATCGCGCGCACGGCGTTGTAGATGCGCAGCGACTGCGCCGGCGGGAACAGGTCATCGGTCCAGCCGCTCTGGAGCAGCATCGCCGCGGGCACGCCCGACAGCCCGTACCCCTGGTGGTAGGTGTAGATCTGTTTTGCGATTTCTTCGTCTTTGGCGGTGACCGGCTCGCCTTTGTTGGTTTCCGCGTACCAGGTCGTCAGATCGGCTTCGGGGTCTTCGCCCGGTTTGGCGATGAAGCCGCTCGCCTGCCCGAGCGCGAGCAGTCCCGTCACGTAACTCTGGATCTCCACGCCGAACGGTTCGAAGCTCTGGTTCGGCGGCGAGACCTGCGTGTCCAGGAAGCGGCCGTTCGGGTCCAGCGAGTCGACCAGGTCCGACCAGGGCCAGCGCGGGTAGGCCGCCTTGATTTCCAGCTGCCTGCCCTTCGGGCTGAGCCACGGCGCGAATTCGCCGCCGGGCATCCGGATGCGGTTCTTCAGGTAGGCGAGCTCGATGCTCTGGCCGCCGCCGTAGGAGATGCCCGTCACGCCCGCGGCGGGCTTGGAGATCTTCTCGTCGACGAGCAGGCCGAGCAGGTACTGCGTGTCGCGAGCCTCGTAACGCTGGTCGGCGAGCCGGATCCATCCTTTTTCGCAGCCGGGCGATCCTTCACGTGATTCTTTCGTGCCACACGAGTTGCCCCAGCCGCGCGCCGAGTAGTTCACCACCGCATAGCCGTGCTGCGCGTAGTAGACGTTGTTGTAGTCGAAGGTTTCGTTGCCGTTGCCTTCAGGCGAGCTCGACTCGAACGCGGTCTTGTTCCCGCCCCATCCGTGCATCATCACGATCGTCGGGAAGGGGCCCTTGCCGGTTGCCGGCAGCGTCACGTCCGCGTCGAGCGGCACTTTGTCGAACGTCGGGACGCGCTGGCTGAGCGACGCAGTCGGGCAGAAGCGCACGCCGTTCTGCGCTTTGCACGCATGGCCGAGCGGCGCCGGTTCGGCCGCGGTGGCCGCGCCGGCGAGCGCGAGCGTCGAGATCAAGGCCGGCAGGCCGGCAGCCAGCAACGTGCGACGGATCATCCTCATCCTCCTGTCATCCCCCGGTCAGGTCGATTCCCTCGTCGCGCCCCCATACCCGGATCGGCCGGTTTCTAATCCCCGGGACCGCCGCCGCCGGGCGCGGGCGCCCGGCGCGGGTCAGCTCTGGAGCGTGAGCACGTGCGCCTGCGACGGGTCGATGCGCCCGTCGAGCAGATCGAGATAGGCGCCTTCGAGCGCCTTCGCTCCCTCGCCGTGAAGCACCTCGAGCCATCCGCCCGTCCACCGCAGGTATGGCCGCCACGCTTCAGCGAGCCGTTGCTCGAGGCCCTCGCGGCCCCAGTCGGCAGAGCGCTTGGCGACACGGTCGGGGGCGAAGAAGAACGCCGGTCGCGGGCCGGGCAGCGCCGCCGGGAGCTCGCCCATACGATCGTGATGGGTCGCGCCGACGACCGCGGAGTGGGCCAGCTCGTCCCCGTAGTGACCGTGCACCGCGCTGCGCACCTCGGCGTCGCCCGCCATGTCGACGTACACCGCCCGTTCGCGTGGCAGCTCGTCGATCTCCTCGTAGGCGACCACATGGTCGTAGACGCCGAGGCTTCGCGTGAACTCCGCGCTTCTCGAGGAGGTGAGACCGACGACGTCGATCCCCTCGCGCCGGCTGAGCAGGAAGGCGAGGCCGCTGGCCGTCTTGCTGGAGGCGCTCGAGAGCACAGCCGTGCCCGCGCCGAAGAGCTCGCTGTCGGCCAGGAAGTCGTCGAGCAGATAGGAGGTGAAGAACAGCGGCCGCAGCAGCATCTGCTCGTCCTCATGGTCGGCGTCGTAGATGGGGTCGGCGTCGGTGCGGGCGTAGCTGTTGTAGGCCGGCGGGAGGCGCGCACGGTGCTCCGAACCGTCGAGGAAGCCCCGCTCGCTGACGCGCACCGGCTCGACGACGAGCTCGGTGGAGGGGGGCAGGTACCCATAGACCCGCGTGCCGGCCTCGAGCTCCTCGTGGCGGCTGTCGGTCACCTCGGCGAAGCCCCAGACGGGAACCCGCCCCCAGCCGTCCTCGGCGGGGAAGAAGCTCCAGTAGGACATCGCCTCGCCGAACATCGCGTAGGTGATGTTGTTCGCGCTCAGCCCGAAGGACGCGACGCGCAGCAGCGCCTCGCCCGGCTGAAGCTCAGGCGTCTCGGACTCGACGACGCGACAGCTGTGAAGGTCGTCCTTGGCGACGAGGAAGTCCACTGAGGGCGGGAGCTTACGGCCTCACCGCAGCACGAGCGTGGGCGACATCGGTGGCTAGGCCTCGCCGTCCCAGTAGCCGACGCCTCCGTCGCGGCGGCGGACCATCACCTGGTCGCCGGGGTTGCCGGGCCAGACGCCGATCTTGTCGCTGTCGGGGTAGACCGCCACCGCAGGCTCGCGGGCGCTCGAGAACATCAGGATCCGCGCCGGCTCCTGGCTTCGGTTGGTGGCCTTGTGCGCCCCCTCCGGGCCCGGCGCGAAGCACACGATGTCGCCCGTGGCGAGCGTCTCCTCGCCCTCGGGCGTGCGCAGCGCGATCTCGCCGTCGAGCACCACCAGCCACTCCTCCTCGTACTCGTAGTGGTACGGACAGAGGCTCTCACCGGCGGGCACCTCGTACACCTTCACCGCGAGCGCACGGCCGCCGGCGGCCTCGCCGACCGCGGCCACGGCCGAGCGGAACCCGTCGGGATCCGTGTCGTCGCCGAAGCACTCGTCGGCGAACACGTTCGCTCGGCGCATCGGGCGATGTTCGCAGACCGGATCAGCTTGTGGCCAGCAGCGCCGCTCCGGCCAGCGCGAGCACGTGAAGCGTCTGGTCCACGCCGAGTCGCACGACGACGCTCGGCGGCCCATCGACGCGCTTGACAACTCGCACCCACGATGCGACGAACGTCCCGTCGTCGATGATCACGTGCGGCGCCAGCACCAGCGCGCCGACGCCGACGGCGAGCGCCGCGCCCGCTTCGGCACCGACCCAGACGAGCGCCGGCACGAATGCCGTCGTGTATATGAGCCCGTGGCGTACGAGCGCACGCCTGGGCTCACCGCGGTCGAGCAGTCCGTGGCGCTTGTGGGCCGCCTGCCAACCGGTCTGCAGGAGGAAGTCCCCGACCAGATGTGAGATGAGAAAGACCGCGAACAGCGCCGACCACGTCATCTGGCGGCTCCGGTCCGTGGTGTCTGCGTCATCGTCCCTGCTGGTCCCTGGCTGCGGCGAAGGGGCGGCGAGTCTATGCCAAGCGGACCGCGCGTCGAGGCGGCCGGCTTGGATGGGTCAGCTGCAGCCGGTTATGCCGCCGTCGAGTGGGATCACGGTGCCGGTCACGTACGCGCCGGCGCGCGAGGCGAGGAAGAGCGTCAGCCCGGCCGCGTCATCCGGCCTGCCGATCCGCCCGAGCGGCACGTTCTGCTCGACCATCTCCCGCGACTCGGGATTGTCGAGGACGAACGCCATCATCTTGCTTTCGAACGGCCCGGGCGCGATCGCGTTGACGGTGATCTGCTCGGAGGCCAGGCGCCGTGCCAGGTGGCGTGTGAGCATGTGCACCGCCGCCTTGCTGGCGCTGTAACTGTAGTTCTCCACGATCGGCGTGCGCAGCCCGTCGATCGAGCCGATGTTGATCACGCGCGCCGGGTCCTCAGGCTCGGCCGCGTCTCGAAGCGCGGGGAGCAGTGCGACGGTGAGGTGGAAGATGCCCTCGACGTTCGTGTGCATGGTCCTGTCCCAGCCGCTCTGCGGGAACTCCTCGAGCGGTGCTCCCCAGGTGACGCCCGCGTTGTTGACGAGGATGTCCAACGCGGGCATGCGCGAGGTCGTCTCGGCGGCGAGCGCCTGCGCTCCCTCGGGAGTCGAGACGTCGCCGGGGACCGCCTCGCACTCGCCGAGCTCGGAGAGCTCGCGGGCAGCCGCGGCGACCTCGTCGGCCTTGCGCGAGGAGACGAGCACGCGCGCGCCGGCCTGGATGAGCCCGCGGGCGATCATCAGGCCGATCCCGCGCGATCCGCCGGTCACGAGCGCGGTCTTGCCGGAGACGTCGAAGAGGTCGCTCATCCTCAGTCTGCGAAATCGGCTTCGCGCTTCTCGAGGAACGCCGCTATCGCCTCCGGCGGCGCCGAGCCGAACGTGCTCATGATCTGCTGGCGATCCTCGAATTCGACCGCCGCCTGCTCAGAGGGGATCTCGAGCGCCGCCCACATGCCCCGCTTGGTCAGCCGCACGCCCCAGGGGGCGAGCGAGGCGATCTGAGCCGCCGCCTGCAGAGCCCGCTCGAGCAGCTCTGGGCCGTCGAGCACGTCGGCGACGAGGCCGATCCTGAGCGCCTCCTCGGCATCGACCCTGCGACCGGTGAGCATCAGCTCGTGTGATCGCGACGCGCCGATCAGCCGCGGAAGCAGCCAGCTCGTGCCCATGTCGCAGTTCGAGACGCCGATGTTGAGGAACGCGACCCGCAGCACCGCCTCACGGCCGGCGTAGCGGATGTCGCTGCCGAGCGCCAGCGCGAGACCGAAGCCCGCCGCGGGACCGTTGATCGCCGCGATCACCGGTTGAGGAAGGGCGCGCAGCTGCAGGATCAGGGTGGACATGTGCTGCTGGTTTGTCAGCCGGTCGCGCGCCTCATCGGTGCCCTCGTTGCCCGGCGCCGCGCCGTAGCCGCTCAGGTCCAGGCCCGCGCAGAACCCGCGGCCGGCGCCGGTGAGCACGACGACTCGGCACGCGCGTTCGTTGGCGATCCGCTCAAGCTCGTCATGCAGCTCCTCGCACAGCTCCGCGGTCATCGCGTTGAGCTGCTCGGGCCGGTTGAGCGTCAGCAGCCGGACATGCGGGGCCGGGTCCTCGACGAGCAGCAGCGGCGCCATCCGAGGATCCTATTCGCGGCGGGCGTTCGCGGGAGCAGCGGCGCGACCGTGGTCAGGCGCGCGGGTAGTGGAACGCCTGGGTCTGGGTGACCTTGGCGGCGAGGGAGCCGTCCTCTCTGGTCACCTCGGTCTCGAGCACGACCATCGTGCGGCCCAGATGCAGGGGCCGGGTCCTCGCCGTGATCGACCCCTCGCGCACGCCTCGCAAAAAGTTGGTCTTCGACTCGATCGTCGCGGTCCCGATCGCACCCTCGGGCAGGTTCAGGAACGCGCACGCGCCGCCGCACGTGTCGGCCAGCGCCATCAGCGCTCCGCCGTGCATCAGCTCACCGGCGGTGCACCGCTCGGGACTCCACTCCAGCCTGCCGCGGACGACCTCGGGGCTCGCCTCCAGCAGCTCGATGCCGAGCAGCACCGCGAACGGCATCACGTCGCGGATCTGCTCGGGGGTGGCCGTGTCGCTCATTCGCTCTCCTCATGCGGTCGATGCTCGGCCCGCGCATCATCACAGGACTTCGGCGCAGGCGCGAGAGGAGCCCTGAGCGGTGTGTGAGACTGGCGCGCGTGAGCGCAAGCATGCCGAGGGTCGCGGTGGTAGGCCACGTGGAGTGGGTGCAGTTCGCGCGCGTGGAGCGCGTGCCGCGCGCCGGCGAGGTCGTGCACGCGCACGATCCCTTCGAGGAGCCGGCCGGCGGGGGCGCCGTGGCGGCAGTGCAGCTGGCCCGGCTCGCTGGGCGGGCGGTGCTTGTGACGGCGCTCGGCGACGACGATCTCGGACACCGTTCGGTCGCGCGCCTGCAAGAGCTCGGCGTCGAGGTTCGCGCGTCGTGGCGCGGGCAGCCGACGCGCCGGGCGTACACGCTCGTTGACGACGCGGGGGAGCGCACGATCACGACGATCGGCGAGCGCCTGGAGCCGCTCGGCGCCGATCGGGAGGCCGGCTGGCAGTCGCTCGGTGAGCTCGACGCGGTCTACTTCACCGCCGGGGACCTCGACTCGCTGCGCGCCGCACGGCGAGCCTCGCGGGTGCTCGTCGCGAGCCCCCGTGCGCGGTACGTCCTCGGCCACGGCGTGAGCCTCGACGCGCTCGTGCTGAGCGGCCGGGATGATCTCGAGCGCAGCGAAGCCGACCGAGCGGAGGCCGAGGCCGAGCTGCTCGTGCTGACCGCGGGCCCGCGGGGCGGCAGCTACCGGGCCCGCTCGGGCCGCGAGGGGGAGTGGGCTGCGGCGACACCGCCCGGACCCGCCGTGGACGCCTACGGCTGCGGCGACTCGTTCGCGGCCGGGCTGACGTTCGGTCTGGGGACCGGGCTGGCGCTGCCAGAGAGCGTTGCGCTCGCGGCCCGATGCGGCGCCGTCTGTCTCACCGGCGCAGGTCCCTACGAGCGGCAGCTGAGCGCGCGAGACCTGAAAGGATGAGCTCATGAGCGAAACCCGACCAACCGCGTCCGGCCCGGCGGTCGGCTCGGACTTCGAGCAGATCACGACCGATGTGGCGGACCGCGTCATGACGATCACGCTGAACCGCCCCGATCGCCTGAACGCGTGGACAGCGACGATGGGCCGCGAGCTGAGGCAGGCCTTCGACCGCGCTGATGCCGACGACGAGGTACGCGCGATCGTGATCACGGGCGCGGGCCGCGGGTTCTGCGCCGGCGCCGATCTGGCCAGCGGTGGAGACACCTTCGACTATCGAAAGCAAGCCGCGAGCGAGGGGCCCCAGCGCGACAACGGCGGCGAATTCACGCTCAGGGTCTTCGACTCGACCAAGCCCGTGATCGCGGCGATCAACGGGCCGGCCGTGGGCGTGGGGGCCACGATGACGCTTCCGATGGACGTTCGGCTCGCGGCCGAGGACGCCCGCATCGGCTTCGTGTTCGCGCGGCGGGGAATCGTGCCGGAGGCGTGTTCGAGCTGGTTCCTGCCGCGTCTGGTCGGCATCAGCCAGGCCATGGAATGGGTCGCCACCGGGAGGGTCTTCTCCGCTCAGGAGGCGCTCGAGGGCGGTCTCGTCCACAGCCTGCATCCACCGGGCGAGCTGCTCGACGCGGCCTACGGGCTGGCGCGCGAGATCGCGGAGAACACGGCACCGGTATCGGTCGCGCTCGCGCGTCAGATGATGTGGCGGATGCTCGGCGCCGAGCATCCGATGATCGCCCACCGGGCCGACTCGCGTGGGATGCTCTTCCGCGGGCAGTCCGCCGACGCCGTCGAGGGCGTGACCGCCTTCCTCGAGAAGCGGCCGGCCCGCTTCCCCGACCTCGTCAGCGACGGACTGCCCGAGATCATGCCCGGCTGGAAGGCTCCCGAGTTCGAGTAGAGGGCGAGCGATCCGCGGCCGCGGCATCCGAGCATCCAGCGATGCGACCGCCGCTCGGACTGCTCGTGTTCGTCGTCGGCGCGGCGAGCCTCGGAGCGGAGATCGCCGCGGCGCGCCTGCTCGCGCCCTACTTCGGCGCCTCCACGATCATCTGGGCCAACACGATCGCCACGGTGCTCGTGGCGCTGTCGGCCGGGTACGCGCTCGGGGGACGCCTCGCCGACCGTGCGCCCCGCATGTCTCGGCTCTGCCAGATCGTGATCGCGGCAGCGGTCCTGCTCGGCGCCGTCCCGTTCCTGAGCGGCCCGCTCCTTCGCGCCGCCAGCAGCGCGGTCGGCTCGCTGTCGGTCGGCGGGTTCTTCGGCTCGCTCGTCGCGGTGCTCGCGCTGGTGGCGGTTCCCGTGCTGCTGCTCGGCACGGTCGCGCCCTTCGCGATCCGCCTCTCGCTGCAGCGGACGGAGGAGTCGGGCCGCGTCTCGGGGAGGCTCTACGCGCTCTCGACGGCCGGCTCGCTGGTCGGTACCTTCCTGGCGGCGCTCCTGCTGATCCCGTTCGCCGGGACCCACAGGACCTTCCTCGCCTTCGCTCTCGCTCTCGCGCTCGTCGCGCTCCCGGGCCTGCCGCGCCTGTCCGTCCCCGTCTCGGCGCTGCTCGCGATCCTGCTCGCGCTTCCCCCGGGCGGCGTCGACCTGCAGATCGCCGGAGGCGGCCGCGTGATCTACGAGACGGAGACCCAGTACCAGTACGCGCGCGTGATCGAACAGCCGGGCGGGGAACGCTGGCTGCAGCTCAACGAGGGCGTGGCCACACACTCCGTCTACCTGCCGGGCACCTACCTGACCGGGAACTACTGGGACGGCTTCCTCGTGCTTCCGTTCGCCGTTCGCCGGCTGCCGCCGGCCCGGATCGCGATCCTCGGTGACGCCGCCGGGACCACGGCGCGCGCCTACGGACACTTCTTCCCGCGGACCCAGATCGACGCCGTCGAGCTCGACGGTCAGCTGACCGAAATCGGGCGTCGCTTCTTCGCGCTCGGCGTCCGACCCCAGCTGCACACGATCACGGCCGACGCCCGCCCCTGGCTGGCGTCGGTCTCGCGCCATTACGACGCGATCTTCCTCGACGCATACCGCCAGCCCTACATTCCCTTCTACCTGGCCACGCGCGAGTTCTTCGATTCGATGCGCTCGCACCTGCGCCCCGGCGGCGTCGTGGTCGTGAACGTCGGGCACCCGACGGGCTCGACGGCACTCGAGCGCGCCATATCGACGACGCTCCGCGCGGTCTTCCCGCACGTCGCCCGCGATGCCTCCGAGCCGACCAACACGCTCGTCGTTGCCAGCGAGGCACCGATCCGCGCGCTGGCGCTGGCGGCCGCGCTGCCGGCGTTGGCGCCCGAGCTGCGTCCCACGGCCTTGGGCGCCGCCGCGAGGCTCGCACCCGCGCTTGGCGGCGGGCCCGTCTACACCGACGATCGCGCGCCGGTCGAATGGCTCGTCGACGAGTCGATCATCGGCTACCTGAAAGGGCCGCGATGATCAGATCGAGGGGAGCCGCTGAACGAGCGATAGGACCGGCGCGAATAGGTCGCCGCGTTCGGCGACCCGCGTGACGACTTCCGGCGCCTCGAAGGAGAGCAGGCTTGCGTCCTTGGCGTCGAGAGCCGCCGACACCTCATCCCATTCGACCGGTGTGGAGACGGTCGGGCGCTCGGTGGCGCGCTGCGAGTAGACGCAGACCGTCGTCTTGTTGCGGTCGTTCTGGCTCCAGTCGATCAGGACCTTCCCCGTCCGGCGCGCCTTGGTCATGCGCGAGACGATCAGCTCCGGTTCGGCCTGCTCCAGCAGCTCCGCGACCGCTTTGGCAAACGGCTTGGTCTGCGCGAATGTGACGTCCGGGGAGTTCAGGGGGACGTACAGCTGCAGACCCTTGGAGCCCGATGTCTTGGCGAAGGTCTGCAGGCCCAGGTTCTCGAACATTCCGCGCAGCTGCTGGCCCACGACACAGCACTCGACGATCGTCGCCGGCGCGCCCGGGTCGAGGTCGAAGACGAGCATGGTCGGCCGGTCGGGCGCCTCGGCACGGGCGAGCGGCGTGTGTAGCTCGATCGCGGCCAGGTTCGCCAGCCAGACGAGCGTCGGCAGGTCTTCCACGAGCGTGTAGTCGATCGGCTTGCGCTCGCTCGGAAGCGTCGCGGTGCGCACCCACTCCGGCGCGTGCGCCGGCGTCTGCTTCTGGAAGAACGACTTCCCCTCCACGCCATCGGGCCAACGCTTGACCGTCAGCGCCCGTCCGTGCAGGTGCGCAAGCATCACCGGCGCGATCGCCGCGTAGTACTCGATCACCTCGCGCTTGGTGAAGCCGGTCCTCGGATACAGGACCTTGTCGAGGTTGGAGAGCTTCAGCTCCCTGCCGTCGACGGTGACCACAGCCGATTTCACCCCCTTGGGCGGAAGCGACAGCGTCGCATCGGGCTCCGCTTCCGTGCTCTCGTCGCTCGGCGACGCGCCCTCGGCGGCATCCTCGCGCACCACCTCCTCCGCTCGCTTGTCCTCGCGCAGTCCCTTGTAGGAGGGAGCGCGCAGGCTCCCGGTCCTCGTCCACTCGGCGAACTCGATCTCGGCCACCAGCCGCGGCTCGGCGAAGACCGCGCCGCGAGGCGGTCGCTCGCCGGCGGTGAACGGCGAGCTCGGACGCTCGAGCGGGGCGAGCAGCCGCGAGAGGCGCTCGAGCTCGGCCTCGGTGAACCCGGTGCCCACCCGGCCGACGTAGCGCAGCCCGCCGTCCGGCTCGTACACGGCGAGCAGCAGCGCGCCGACGCGCTGGCGACGCTTGCCCTTCCCCGGCATCCAGCCCCCGATCACGAACTCCTCGCGCGCGACGCTCTTGACCTTGATCCAGTCGCGCGTGCGGGCTCCCGGGTGGTAGGTCGAGCTCAGGCGCTTGGCGAGCACTCCCTCGAGGCCTCGTTCGCGCGTCAGCAGCAGCAGCGCCGATCCCTCGCCGACGACGTGATCGGGCGTCTGCCAGCTCTCGCCGTTCAGCTGCAGCTCGGCGAGCCGCGCGCGGCGCTCGAGATAGGGGAGTCCCATCAGCGAGTGCCCGTCGAGCCACAGCAGGTCGAAGATCACGTAGGTCACGGGCGTCGTCGCCGCCAGTCGTTTGGCGTGGGCGCGCGAGCCGACGTGCATGCGCGGCTGCAGCGCCCCGAAGCTCGGCCGGCCCTCGGAGTCGAACGCGACGATCTCGCCGTCGAGCACGGCGCTGTGCGAGCTGAGCGCGCGGTTCAGCCGGGCGAGCTCGGGATAGCTGTCGGTGATGTCGTTGAGGTTGCGGCTCTGCAGCCGCAGCTCGCCCGGCTGGGAGTACCCGACCGCGCGCACGCCGTCCCACTTGATCTCGAACCCCCACTCGGAGTCGTTCGCGGGCAGCTGGCCCGAGCGCGCCAGCATCGGCACGATCCGCGTCGGCATCGGTTCGCGGTCGGGGTCGGCAGGAGGATCCATGCGGTGGATCATCCAGTCCTTCGGGGAGTCGTCCTTGTCGATCGGGAACAGCGCGTACCGCGCGTCCACCCGCTCGCCGTGCAGCCAGACCTCGATCTTTCGCGGCTCCCACTTCAGGCAGTCGTAGGTGCCCCGATCCCACACGCGCATCGTTCCCGCGCCGTACTCCCCCTTGGGGATCTCGCCGTGGAAGCCGAGGTACTCGAGCGGGTGGTCCTCGGTGTGCACCGCCAGGTGGTTTTCCTTCGGAGCCTGCGGGAGGCCCTTCGGGATCGCGAAGGAGACGAGCGCGCCATCGTGCTCGAGGCGCAGGTCCCAGTGCAGGCGCGTGGCGCTGTGCTCCTGGATCACGAAGCGTCGTTGCCCATCGGAGGGTGCGTCGTCTGCCGGCGGCTCGGGCGTGACGGCGAAGTCGCGTTTGGCCCGGTAGCGCCTCAGCTTCGGTGCCGGCCTCTCGCCAGCGCCCTGCTTGCCTGCGCGCCCGGGCGCCACCTACCGCTTCGCGGGAGTCCGCCCGCCGGCCGGCGATTTCGCTGCGGGTTTTTTCGCTGCCGCTTTCTTCGCGGCCGGTTTGCGTCGTTTCTCGCCGCCGTTGCCGGCCGCGCGCACCGCGTCGAGGCTTGCCTTCAGGGCGCTCATCAGGTCCGGCGCCGGCGCGGTCACCTCCTCCGCCGCAGGCTGCACCTCGATCTCCTTGCCCTCGGCCTTGCGCTCGATCAGCGAGAGCACCTGGTCGCGGTAGGTGTCGCGGTACTTCTCCGGTCCGAAGTCGGCGGCGAGCGATTCGATCAGCTGCGCGGCGATCTCGAGCTCGCGCTTGGTCGTCTTGACCTCCGCCACGTCCCTGATCTCGTCGATCCGCTCGGGCGCCAGGATTTCGTCGGGGAAGAGCATCGTCGCCATGCCGAGGGCGCTGCCCATCGGACGCACCGCGACGAGCTGCTCCTTGGCGCGGATCACGACGCGCGCGATCGCCACCTTGCCCGTCTGCTCCATCGCCTCCAGGAGCAGGCGGTACGGCTTGGCGCCGCCGGTGCCGGGCGCCAGGTAGTAGGGGTGGTCGTAGTAGATCGGGTCTATCTGCGAGAGCTCGACGAACTCCTCGATCTCGATCGTCTTCGTTTTCTTGGGCTCGATCGCCTCGAGCTCGGACGGCTCGATCCTGACGTAGCGGTCCGGGGCGATCTCATAGCCTTTGACGATCTCCTCGTAGGGGACCTCTTCCTGCGTCTGTGGGTCGACGCGCTTCTGCGCCACGCGAACCCCGGTCTTGCTCGAGAGCTGGTGGAAGCGGACGTTCTTGCGGTCGACCGCGCTGTAGAGCTTCACGGGCACCGTGACCAGCCCGAAGCTGATGGCGCCGGTCCAGATTGCGCGCGGCATCCCATCAGTAGTACCACCTCGCGCGTTTCCTAGCCACCGCTGCAAACCGGCTCCCGACAGGCGGTCGCGCGAGATCCGCCTGAATGGCTGCAAGATTGCACCTGTGTCCGTCCGCCTGTCGGCCTCGCTCGCGGTGGCGCTCGCCTCGAGCGCGTGGCCGCCGCCCGTCTCCGGGGCGCCGGCGAGCGGCTGGTCCCCGCCCCGGCTGCTGAGCGCGTGCGCCGTCGGCCATCGGCCACAGGTCGTGTTTCCGAGCGAGAGCCCCTCTGTCGCCACCGGTCCGGGCGCGATCGTCTGGGCAGAGGATCCAACCTGCCGAGCCGGCTCGCAGTCCGCGTCGGCGCGGACTCCAGAGCTCTCGGTCGCGTCGCTCGAGCCACGAGACAGAGCGGGGGGCGTGAACCGGCAAACACCGGCGGGGTGGGAAGCCTCCGGCCTGGACGCCGCGGGCGCGAGCAAGGGAAGGATCGCCGTGGCGCTGGCGTTGCGAGCGCCGGGCGCACCGGTCGGCGAAGCCGTGACGGTGCTGCAGGGCAGGGCGACCGGCGCTCTGGGCGAAGCGAAGATGCTCACGGGCACAGCCGGCCGGCCCTCGCTCGCACACGCCTACCTCGGCGACGCCGCAGTGGCGAGCGTGGAGCTCCGGCCGAGGCCGGCGATTGCCGTGAGCGTCGAGCGCT
This sequence comes from Solirubrobacteraceae bacterium, assembly GCA_035948815.1. GTDB lineage: Bacteria > Actinomycetota > Thermoleophilia > Solirubrobacterales > Solirubrobacteraceae > Palsa-744. Next base: position 14,978 of record DASZIU010000024.1, read on the forward strand.
TCTTCCGCTCCGGCTTCGGGCGGGTGCGGCTGATCCCCATCCCCGACGGCGGCGTGAGCGCCCTGACGGCGACGATGGACTACCGCTCTGACGTGCTCGTCGCCTGGCAGCAGAACGGCGCGATCTACGCCCACATGCTGCGCGCCTCCGGGCGCCCCGAGCCGACGCAGCGCGTGGGACCGGGTTCGCCCGAATCCCGCCTGCAGGTGCTCGTGAGCGACAACGACCACGGCATGATCGCCTGGTCGAGCCACGCGCCGGGTCCCAGCTCGACGACGACGGTCATGCTGGCACTCTCCGGCGGCGGGGTCCGCTTCGACCGCCGCCGGATGCTGGCCTCCTTCCCGGACCCGACCGGTGCCGCAGCGGCGGCGGGCGCGCTCGCGCTCGTGCGACTCTCGAGCGAGAACGTGATGCTCGCGTGGACCGAGGCCGACCGCGGTCGCCTGTCCGTGCGCGCCGCGCCCGCCGTCTTCGCCGGCACCCAGCCAAGCGTGCAGCTGAGCGACCCGGCCCGCGAGGCGGTGCTCGCCGCGCTCGCTGCCGGTCCGGCCGGAGAGGCGGTGGCGCTCTGGCGGAGCGTGACGCCTGGGCCGGCCGGCTTCGACGGGTCCCGCGGCGAGCTGTGGGCCGCGCGCGCGTTCATCGAGCGCCACGGCCGCGTCGGCTTTCGCCCGGCCGAACGCGTCGCGCCCTCGGGTGCGAGCTCGCAGGTCGGGGCCGCGATCGACCCGGCGAGCGATCGCCCGGTCGCGGTGTGGCTGCTTGCGGGCGGTCGCGCACTGGAGTACTCGACCGGCCCGAGCGCGCCGGGCTACCGCGCGGGCTCGCCCGCGGCCGCGGTGACCCCCGGCGCCGCGCACGATCTCAGGACCGCGCTGATCGCAGCCGCGGCGGTCGCGATCCTCGCCGTCATCGGCCTGGCGGCACGGCGTCGGTCCGCCGCGAGCCCGGCCGGCCGCGGGAGTAGACGAAGAGGATGACCCCGATCACCAGGAGCGCGACGAGGACGGCGGCGGCGATGTAGCGCAGGTGATGGTGGACGGTCGCGTGCCGAACCGTCACCGGATGTGGCCGCGCCGCGAACAGCACGCGGATGTGGCGCGCGCGCAGGAGGCGCTGGAGTTCCGGCTGGGCGCCCCGGGGATAGAAGGCCTCCCACTCGGACAGGTCGCGGAACTTGATCTCGATATCGCCGCGCGTGCGGTTGATGATCGCGCGGATCACCGGGCCGGACTTGATCTGTTCGAGCACCGCGGCGTAGCTCGCGGGCGTCGCGGCGCGCGCGGACGGCCCCGCGACGGCGACCGCGCCCAGCAGGGCGATCAGGAGCGTGATCCGGCGCACCGGCGTTAGCCTACGTCGGCCGCCGGCTCGCGCGCCACCGCGAGCAGCGCGCGTCCCAAAACTGGCCAGCCAGCCAGTATCATCGGCGCAGCATCCCAGGCGGCGAAGAGCGGAGGTTCACAATGGCGACGGTCGGGCGCGATCTGCAGAGCGTGGAACTCACCGCGCGTGAGCACTGGCCGGACGGGCCACCGCACGAGGTCTTCAAGCAGCTGCGCGCCGGATGTCCGATCCATTGGACCGAGAGCTTCGAAGAGTTCCCCGAGGAGGCGGGCTTCTGGTCGGTCACCACCGCCGAGGACATCCAGAGCGTCAGCCGCGACTTCCGCACCTACTCCTCCGAACGCGGAGGCGTGCTCGCCGCCGCGGGCGGCTTCCCGCTCGAGCTCGCACAGGCGATGTTCATCGGCATGGATCCACCCAAGCACGACCGCCTGAAGGCCCTCTTCCAGGCCGGGTTCACCCCAAAGCGGATCGCCGACCACGAGCACGCGATCAGGGGCATCGTGCGACGCACGCTCGACCGGCTCGAGGGACGCGAGGAGTGCGACCTCGTAACGGACGTCGCGCAGCCGATCGTCTCGCGCGTGATCGGCAGCTTCATGGGTATCCCCGAGGAGGACGACGCGATCTGGGCGCGCCTGATGAACTCGACGCTCGGCGCCGCCGATCCCGATCTGAACCCCCACGGCTTCGAGGGCGCCGTCGAGCGGGACATACCGGAGGTCTTCGAGCGCTGCCGCAAGCTGATCGCCGAGCGCCAGCAGAACCCGACCGACGACCTCACGAGCGTGCTCGTGCACGCCGAGATCGACGGCGAGAAACTCGAGGAACACGAGATCGTGATGGGCTTCTTCCTGCTCCTCGCCGCCGGCAACGACAGCACCAAGGCGACCTACTGCAGCGGCATGCGCGCGTTGATGGAGGACCGCGACCAGATGCAGATGCTCCTCGAGGACCCGGCGCTGGTACCGGACGCCGTCGAGGAGTCGCTGCGGATGTTCCCCGCCTTCGCCCACTTCCGCCGCACGGCGACGTGCGACACCGAGCTTCACGGCCAGAAGATCAAAGAGGGCGACAAGGTGGTCATGTGGTACGTCTCGTCCAACCGCGACGAGACGCGCTACGAGGACCCCGACCGCTTCGACCTGCAGCGACGCTCCGAGCACCAGGCGTTCGGTGCCGGCGGGCGGCACTTCTGCCTCGGCACCGCGCTCGCCCGCCTCGAGCTGAAGGTGATGCTCGAGGAAACGCTCGCCCGCTACCCGAAGATCGAGATCTCCGGCCCGCCGCTGCACGTCGAATCGCTCTTCATCAACCAGCTCAAGACGCTTCCGGTTCGCCTGGCCTCCTAGACCTCGCGCTCGCGCCGGCTGGTGCGCGACGTGCAAGCAGCCCGCGTCGCTCGGCGCTAGCATTGTGCAACGCTGCTCTTAATACTGATCCCAACGGCCTGGCTGGCGGTCGTGTGTTTTGGATTGACCCTATGCCGCGCGGCGGCCCGCAGCGACGATTCGCGCGCCCGCGCGGTCGCTGAGTGGATGGCGAGCATGCGCTCAGAGCGCGAAGCGAGGCCGACCGAGCTGGCTGCCGAACCGCCCGCGTTCGACGTCCGTGGGCGCTCTTACAGAGCGGCGGGCTGATGATGCCCGCGAGCCTCCGCAGAGCTGCCGTGCGCGTCCTGCCGACGGGTCGCATCGTGCTGGCGGCGGGGCTCCTGGCTGTGCTGGCGGCGCTGCTCTTCGCCGGGAGAGCGGGCGCCACCGAAATCCCGCCTCCGGCGGCCGAATCCTCACCGCCGGTGTCGGCGCCCGAAGTCGCGCCACCGCCCGTGCCGAAGCCGGTGCCGACCCCCGAACCCGCACCAAACCCGAAGCCGGGCCCCGAAGCCACGCCGCCCGTGCCGGCGCCGCCGGCGCCCGAAGCGCCCGCTCCTGTGCCCCCGGCGATTCCCGAAGCCACGCCGCCGGCGACGGTTCCGGAAACGCCGCCGGCGCACGCGCCCGCTCCTGAAGTCCCCGTGCCGATGCGAACCTCCGAAAGCAAGCCGTCCTTCCAGGCGCCCCCGCAGGGCGGCGAAACGGCTTCGACCCAGCCCCGAACGCCGGCGCCCGAAAGCCCGGCGTCACCCGCCTCCGAACCCGCGCCCGACGTGGTCACCGTGATCGAGGCGGGCGGTCAGACCAACCCCGCAGATCCGGCCTCACCCACGTCAGAAGGGACCAAGGCCGCGCCGGGGACCGCGGTCGGAGCGTTCGCGGCAGCCGGGCTCAACGTGCGCTCAGCCCGGGACCTAACCTGCGCGCTGCCGGCGCTCGAACGGCAGCCCAGACCAGGTTGCGCCACGGCCTCGCTAGCCCCGCCGCGTCTCACCGAAACGGCCCGCAGCTCATCATCCGGATCCTCCGGCTACACCGCCGCGATCGCGAATGGGCCCTCTGACAACGGGCCCGACGGCGGGAGCATGGCCAGTCGTCCGCCGGTCACCCCGGCGCCCGGCCCCGCGCCGAGCGGTGCCTCCGGCGGCACGGCAGCGGGCGGCGTCGGCGGCCTCGCGCTCGCGTTCCTGACGCTCGCCGGGCTGCTGCTGGTGGCGCCCCTGCGCGCGATGCGCCGTCTGCGACTTTCCTCGCCGCCGTGGCTCACGGCATGCTTCGTTCTGATTCCTGAGCGACCGGGCTAGCTCCTACCGGTCACTCAGCTCGGCGCGGATCTCGCGATCCGCGCCATCGGAAATCGTACGAGGCTGTTTGGAAGGAGCTGTATCTCATGAAACGTCATCTGGTGGCGTCGGCGGTGGGAGTAGGTACAGGCAACGAGGAGGCGACCGGGGGTCCGCTCGGCGGGACGCAGGCCCCCCTGGCCTGGGGCGGGCTCGCGCGCACGCGGGCGGCATCGAACAAGCCGAACCTGGCGCTCGCCACGCCGAGGCTGTGGACGCACACGGTGGTCCTGACGGGCGATCTGAACCGTCACTCGGCGCACACGCTCGAGGCCGAGATCGAGCGCCTGTGCGAGGACGGCGTCACGGGCATCACGCTCGATCTGCGCGAGCTGACGCGGATCGACTCGATCGGCGTGGCGGTGATCGCGTTCCGCTGCGACCTGTGCACGAGGCGCGGCTACGACTTCGCGCTGATTCGCGGCTCGCGGCTGGTCCAGCGAGCCTTCGAGCGCGCCGGTCTCGGCGACAAGCTGCCGTTCCGGGAGGTGGAGGTAGAGGAGCAGATCACCGCGCAGGCGCAGTGAGCTCGCCATGGTGCTGCAGATCAGACCATCGATGTCAGGGCGATGCGCGAGCACCGGCGAGGAGCGCCGACGCCCGTTGCAGCCGCAGAAGCGCCTCCGGCCGCAGTTCGCGGACTCCGAGCAGAAAACGACGCGCGAGATCCCCGTGGTAGCCCTCGAACGGGCCGCCTGAGCTTTCCGCGTCGCCCACCCTTCGCGCGCTCAGCCGCGCCTGATGAGAACCCCACGCCGAGCGTCGTGCGGCGCCCGCGGCATGTCGCACGCTCGCAGGCTCAGACGCGAACGATCATCTTCCCGGTGTTGCCTCCGGTGAAGAGCAGGTTGAGCGCCTCGGGCGCCCGCTCGAGACCCTCGACGATGTGCTCGCTGGCCTTGATCTGCCCCGCGGCAAGCCAGCCCGCCATCGCGGCCTGCCCCTCCGGGAAGCGGTCGAGGTAGTCGATGATGATGAAGCCCTCCATGCGCCCGCGCCGGATGATCAGGCTGCGGTAGTTCGCCGGGCCCGTCGTCGCGCCACGATCGGTGTAGGTCGAGATCGCGCCGCACAGCACGACCCGCCCACGCATTGCGAGCTGGCCGAGGCACGCGTCGAGGATCTCGCCTCCGACGTTGTCGAAGTAGAGGTCGATGCCGTCGGGCGCGAGCTCGCTCAGGCGCTGGGCGACGTTCTCGCCCTTGTAGTCGATCGTCGCATCGAACCCGAGCTCCTCGGCGATCCAGCCGCACTTCTCGGCGCCGCCGGCGATCCCGATGACCTTCGACGCGCCCTTGATCTTCGCGATCTGGCCGGCGGTCGAGCCCGTCGCGCCCGCCGCGCCGGAGACGACGACGACGTCGCCCTCCTTGACCCGGCCGACGTCGGTCATCCCGAAGTACGCCGTCATGCCCGTGATCCCGAACAGCCCGAGCGCGATCGTCGGCGAGATGCCCGCCGGGAGGCTCTGCATCGCGCGCTCCCCCTCGTCGGCGATCACGTCGTCCTGCCAGCCGGTCATCCCGAACAGCAGGTCACCGGGGGCATAGCTGTCGCAGTTGCTCTCGAGCACCTCGGCGATGCCCCCGCTTCGCACGACTTCGTCGATCGCGATCGGCGGCAGGTAACCGGGAGCGTCGTCCATCCAGGTGCGGATCGTCGGGTCGATCGAGAGAAAGCGGACGCGCGCGAGCGCCTCACCGGCGCCGGGCTGGGGCACATCGGTCTCCTCGACGCGGACGGTCTGCTCGTCGAGCATCCCCGACGGACGCTCGGCAAGAACCAGACGGCGGTTGCGATCGGTCATCTGCTCATCCCCTCTCGGCCCGCTCCCGGCCGGCCGTCACGTTGACGCGTCGGACGACGCGCCCCGCCATCTTAATCCGCGCGCGCCCCCGGCGACGGCGCCCGCCCTGTCGGGAACGCGAGCCGCGCGCCTAGCTCGGCGAGGCGGTCTTGCGTTCGAGCGCCTTGACGGCGTCGAGCACTTCGGTGAGGCCCCCCTGGGTCTTCGTGTCGAGCCGGTCGAGGATCACCTCGGTGTCCTGGTACTCCTTGGCCGAGCGCGCGTCCGAGGCGGCCGACTGGACGCGCTGGCCGACGAGGATGATGCTCAGCAGGACGAGCTGCAGGAACGTCTGTGCGATCCACGCCACGATCAGGATCAGGCCGGGCTTGGTGAAGAACGTCGGCACTTCGCTGTTCTTCAGCACGTTCGCCTGGATCAGGATCGCGGGCAGGCTCACCAGCGCGATCAGCGCGAACAGGTAGGCGCAGGCCATCGTCCCCACGCCCGAGGTGATGATCACGGCGAATTTCGCGTTGAACCCCTCGACGTCGCCAAGGGCCCGTTTGATCTCACGCGGGCTGAAGCGGACGACTTCGGAGACATGGTTGCGGTTCCTGACTGGTTGATCGCTCATCGAAGGCCGCCTTTCCTATGACGGGCGCCGAGCGCCCTTGATGATTGCTTTCAGCTCGCTGCGCCCGCTCGCGACAGCGCCTCGAGCAGCAGCAAGAAGGACTCGTAGGGGCGACCCGTGGCCTGGTGCAGGCCGATCTCGCAGGTGCGGTTGCTGCACACGCACGCATCGAAATCACGATCCTCGAGCTCCGCCGCCACGCCGCGCAGGGCCGCCGCGGGCAGCTCCGGGTGAAGCAGCCCGCGATCGCCCGCCATGCCGCAGCAGGTCGTGGCCGCGGGGATCGTCACGTCCTCGGCGAGCGCGCCCGCGATCGCCTCGAGCTTCTCCCGAAGGCCCAGGTGGAGCACCGAGCAGGGAGGATGGACCGCGATCGACCCCACTCTGCGCTCGAGCGCGAGGCCGGGCAGCAGCGAGTCGTGGACCCACTCGATCGAGTCGAGGATCTGCACCCGCTCGAAGCGCTCGCGCCGCGCGTCGTCGATCTCGGCCGCGACCTCGCTCCGCAGCCCGAGCGCGCACGAGCTGGCGTCGATGACGAGCGGCAGGCGCCCATCCTGCGTCCAGCGCAGCACCGCCTCGGCGACCCTTCCCGCCATCCGCTCGTGCCCGCGCCGGTAGCCCTTCGAGCTCCACGGCGTGGCGCAGCAGACGCCCGCGACGTCGTCGGGAATCCACACCGGACTTCCCGCCCGCGCCGACAGCGCGACGAGCGCCTCGGGGATGCTCGGCTCGGACGGCTGGCCGCGCGGGTTGCCGAAGATGCGGTTGATGCACGCCGGCAGGTAGACCGCCGCGGCGCCCTCCCGAACGGTCGTCGGCAGCTTCGGGGAGGCGGGACCCGGCACCGCCTCTGACCAGGAGGGGATCAGCTCGTGCGTGATCGCCCTGCGCGCCAGACCGGTCGCGCTGCGCATCGTCCCGTCGCCGAGCGCGTGCCCGGCCCGCAGCGACGCTCGAGCTCCCCGTTCGACCGCATCCCAGCGCTCGGCCAGCAGCAGCGCGGCGCGTTCGGAGCCACGCCCGTGCTCGCGCATGCGCAGCTGCTTGACGAGCTTGCCCGTGTCGATGCCGACGGGGCAGGCCAGACCGCACGTGCCGTCCGCGGCGCACGTCTCGATCGCGTCGTACTGGTACTGCTCGAGCAGCGCCCGCAGAACCGGCGAGCCCGCCGGCTGGCGCGCCATCTCGCGCCGCAACACGATCCGCTGGCGCGGCGTCGTCGTCAGGTCCCGGCTGGGGCAGGCGGGCTCGCAGAAGCCGCACTCGATGCACTTCGTCGCGACCTCCTCTATCTCGGGCGTCGAGGCGAGGTCGCGCAGGTGCGCCTTGGGATCGTCGGTGAGGACCACGCCCGGCCCGAGGATCCCGTCGGGATCGGCGAGGCGCTTGACGCGCCACATCATCTCGGTGGCCTTCGTGCCCCACTCGCGCTCGACGAACGGCGCCATGTTGATCCCCGTCCCGTGCTCCGCCTTCAGCGAGCCGTCGTAGCGATCGACGATCAGCTCGACGAGGTCGTCCATGAACGCCTCGTAGCGGTCGAGGTCCGACTGCTCCCCGAAGTTCGGCGTCAACAGGAAGTGCAGGTTCCCGGCAGACGCGTGCCCGGCGACGCCCGGCAGGAAGCCGTGCCCGCCCAGCAGCCGCTGGAGGTCCTTTGCAGCCTCGCCGACGCGAGCGGGTGGGACGCACACGTCCTCGATGATCATCGTCACGCCCGGCGCGCGCATCGCAGCGAGCAGTCCCTGCATCCCCTCGCGCACGTGCCAGAGCATCTCGATCTCCGCCGCCTCGCGGGTGAAGCGGGCCGGATCGAGCGGAGCATGTTCGGCGAGGATCCCGGTCGCGAGCAGCTCCGGCGCGTCGAGCCCCTCCGGCTCTTCGGCTCGGAACTCGACGAGCAGCGCCGCCGAGGTCGGCGGGAGCTCCTTCCAGCGCTCGGGTGTGCCCGGCATGTTCCAGGCGGCCGCGATCAGCGTCGGCGCGACCATCAGCTCGGTCGCCGTCGCGCCGGCGTCGACGAGCGCCGGCACGGCTGCCACAGCGGCGTCGATGTCCTCGAAGAACGTCAGCGACAACGACGTGTGGCGTCCGAGCTCGACAGTCTCGAAGACCGCCTCGGCCACGAACGCGAGCGTGCCCTCCGAGCCGATGATCAGGCGCCTGAAGATCTCGAGCGGCGTGTCGGCGTCGAGGAAGGCGATCAGCCTGTAGCCCGTCGTGTTCTTGATCTCGAACTTGCGGCGCACGCGCGCGCACAGGGTGGCGTCGGCACGCAGCTCGTCGCGAATCTCCTCCAGGCCCCGCGCCAGCTCGGGCGCGGCCGCGGCAAAGCGAGCCTCGGCGCCGTCGGCGGCCGTGTCGATCACCTCGCCGTTCGGGAGCACGAAGGTCATCGAGCTGACCGTGCGGTAGCTGTCGGCTCTCACGCCGCAGCGCATGCCGCCGGAGTTGTTCGCGATCACGCCGCCGACGCAGGCAATGTCCGTGCTCGCGGGATCCGGCCCGATCCGGCGGCCGTGCCGGGCGAGCAGCCGGTTGACGTGCCCTAGCACCGCGCCGGGCGCCACCCGGGCGCGGGCGCCGTCGGCCTCCACCCGGATCCGCTGCCAGTGGCGGCGCACGTCGACGAGGATCCCGTCGGTCTGGGACTGTCCGCTCAGGCTCGTGCCGCCGGCGCGGAAGACGAGCGGCGTGCCCGTGCGCCGAGCCGACGCAAACAGCCGCGCGACGTCGCCCACGTCGCGCGGGAGCGCGACGGCCCGCGGGATCCGGCGGTAGGGGCTGGCGTCGGAGGCGTAGCGGATCAGGTCGAGCGCTCGCGAGGCCACGCCCTCGGCGCCGAGCGCGCGCTCGAGCTCACCGCGCAGCGGCTGTGGCGTTCCGGCAGCGACCCAGTCCGGGGCGCGATCGGGCGCCGGCGAGTCCGACTCGGTAGCGATCCGCCGAACGTCGGCCCCCAGTAGCGCCACCGTCACTCAAGCCACATTCCGCTGGCCACGGGCACCTGCACAAGCCGTGGCCCATCCTCGACGGCGATCGCGCCGCGCAGCGCCTCGGTGAGCTCCTCGCGCGTCGCGACTTCCTGCGAGGGGACGCCGTAGGCCTCGGCCACCGACGCGACGTCGAGGCCGGGCAGGTCCAGACCGGGAGCGCCCGTCGCCTGCTCGAGCTCGGCGAACCACTTGAGGATCATGTACTCCTCGTTGCGCAGGACCAGGAAGGTGACCGGCACCCTGTAGGCCGCGGCCGTCCACAACGCCGTGATCCCGTACTGGGCCGAGCCCTCCCCGAGCACGCACACGACGGGCCGCTCGGGCTGTGCGAGCTGGACCCCGACGGACGCGGCGATCCCGAAGCCGAGGCCACCGCTCGCGCTGAAGTAGTAGCTGCCGGGCTCTGAGAGGCGCAGGCGGTTGCGCAGCGCGACGGTGCTCGACGGCGTCTCCACGACGGCGATCCCGTCCTCGGGCCACACGTCCGCGAGCGCCGCCGCGGCGGCGGACCCACTGATCGGTTCGGACTCGGCGGGCTCGCCGGGGAGCGCCCGGGGCTCCGGGGGCGTGCGCTCCGATGGGGCGACGAGGTCGATCAGCCTTTCCAGGCCGAGCGCGACGTCGCCGACGATCGCGTTGCCCATCGGCGCGCGCGCCGCCTCGCTCGGGTCGCTGGTGAGCTGCACCAGCAGCGAGCCCTCAGGCAGCAGCGGTCCCGGGATGTAGGGGTAGTACGGGAACACCGAGGAGCCCACGACCAGCACGAGGTCGTGTCCGTTCAGCGTTTCCGCGAGCGGCCCGATCGCGGGCGGCAGCAGGCCGAGGAAGTTCGGGTGGCCCTCGGGAAAGCCGAGCCGGCCGCCGCCGGTAGCGGGCGTCGCCCAGACCGGCAGCCGCTGCTTCTCCACCAGCGCGACCGCCGCGTCCCATCCGCCGCTGGCGTCGATGTCCGGGCCGGCGACGAGCACGGGATTCCTCGCATCGTTCAAGAGCTCCGCGAGCTCCTCCAGGACGAGCGGGTCTGGCAGCGCGCGACCCGCCACCGCGCGCTCCAGCGCGCGCCTATCCCGTTCCTCATCCGCCTCCACGTCCCAGTCGTCCATCGGGATCGACACGAACGCGGGGCCCTGCGGTGGGAGCGAGGCGTGGTGGATCGCTCGCGCGAGCGCATAGGGGACGTCCTCGGCCCGCGCCGGCTCATGGCTCCACTTCACGTAGGGTTCCGGGCCGCGCACGGCTTCGCGGTTGGTCAGGTTCGCCTCGATCGCGATCTGAGGGCGGACCTGCTGGCCGGCGGTGATCAGCAGCGGAGACTTGTTGACCTGCGCGTTATGGATTCCCCCGACCGCGTTCCCGACACCCGGCGCGGTGTGCAGGTTCACGTGCGTCGTGCGGCCGCTTGCCTGCGCGAACCCGTCGGCCATGCCGACCACGACCAGCTCCTGGAGTCCGAGCACGTAGGTGAAGTCCTCGGGAAAGCCCTTCAGCATCGGCAGCTCGGTCGACCCGGGGTTCCCGAAGATCGTCGTCATCCCGTGCGCCCGGAAGAGGTCGAACGTCGCTTCACGAACGGAGGCCATCGGCCGGGACGCTAGCCGAATTGTCAGCTGGCTGCGCGACTGCCGCCCTGGGTGGCACGCGCGCGCCGCGCCCGGGTGCGTGTGCCGCGCCCGGGCGCGGGCTCAGACGACCGGCGGCGGGTGCCCTTCGGCGCTCGCCGCGAGGGCGGGGTCCCATTCGCATACCACGCACGCGTGCTGGAAGGCCGAGCGCACGAACTCGAGCGCCGTCGCATACGCATCGGTGCAGGCGCGCGCGTCTTCCCAGTCGAGCACGTACAGCCCCATCGCCTCCTCCCAGCGAACCATTGTCGGCGAGAGCGTCGCGTTGGCGAAGCCCTCGCGCGGCGGGTGGGCGTAGGCATAGAACGCCGCCCGGCCATAGCGCGTGTCGCCCGGCCACCACCCGACCGCGACCTCCTGCGCGTCCATCGCGTTGCGCATGATGAAGTCCTGCGACGGCGGCTCGGCCGGGACGCCGCTGAACAGGCTGACCGCGAGGTCGAAGGAGCCCCACCACGCGTTGACCGGCGTCGAGCGTCCGCGGTAGGGGGCGCGGTACTCGGCGAGCACGAGCGCGGCCTGCGTCGCGGCCCAGAAGTAGGTGCTGACCTGGCCCGGGTCGTAGCGCGCGTGCTCGTGATCCTCGTCGAGCGGCACGCTCCACTCCACCTCCTGCGGCGTCGGGTTGATCTTGACGGGCCCCCCGAGGGCACCGACCGCCTCGAGCAGCTCGCGGGTCACCTCGCCGACGGCGCGGTCCGGCGTCAGCGCCACGCGCCTGGTCTCCCCGGCGGTGTGTTCGGCGACCGCCTCGTGGGCTCGCAGGTCGAGCGCGACGACCAGCGTCCCCGAGCCGTCGGGCGCGGGCAGGGGCAGCGTTTCCCATCCGCGGGCGCTGAGGCGCAGCGCGGCGTGCTGGAGCTCGGGCTCCGGCGGCGCGAGCGCGACCCCGAGCTTGCCGAGCACCTGTGTATGGGCATGCAGCGTGTCGCAGGTCTCGTGCCACTGCTCGTAGGAGAGCGCGGGCCACTGGCGATGCGCGGCGCCGCTCACGCCGCGCGCCGCTCTCCCGGCGAGCCCAGCCGCCGGCCCTGCGCGAGCCCCGCCTCGATCACCGCGCGCCGAGGCCCCGGATCCATCAGGTTGACGCCCATCACGGCGGCGCTCGCGGCGTCGGGGCCGACCGTGGTCACCGTCGCCCCGCGGTCGCGCAGCACGAGCGCCTCGGCCGCCGCGATGCCGCGGGACACGGGGCCGAACGCGCCCGCCGGCGTGCCGATCGTCGGGCGCATCGAGCCGGTTGGGTTCAGCGCCAGCACACGATCGCCCCGCGTCACCTCCGCTGTGTCCATGTTCGTCGGGCTCCACGCGCCGCCGTCGACGTACGTTCGCCCATCGGCGCTCACGGGCATGAATACCCCGGGGATCGCGCACGAGGCCTGCACGGCCACCGACACCGAGACCTCCGGCGCGCCCGCCGCGCCGAAGACCACCCGCCGGCCGCTCTCGAGCTCGACGGCGACGATCCGCAGGCGGCCGTCCCAGTGGGCTCCCGTCCGTTCGATCATCCGCCCGAGCTCGGCGAGCGATCGACTGCCCTGGCTCACGCGCCGCAGCAGCGCGCGGCGGAGGACCGCGCCGCCCGCCGCCGTCGAGGCGAACGCGAGCGAAGCAAGGGGGGCCGCGGCCTTGCCCGCCACTCCCGCCGCGGCCGCCAGCGCCTGCCTCAGCGCGGCGGCAGGCTCCTCGGCGTCATCGTCTGGGAGCCCCGGCTGCTGAGATACGCGCCCGAGGCGAGCGCCCGGCGCCAAACCGGCGACGAGCGTCGCGGCCACGATCGAGCCCGCCGATGTGCCGACATAGCAGCCGCACGCGCGGGCGTCGAAGTCCGCGGACTCGTCGAGACCGCCGAGCACACCGCTCATCCACGCCTCGCCGAGGATTCCTCCGCCGCCAAGGATCAGAGCATCGGGCGTTTGCATGGCTCTCGCAGCGTCCTAGGAGCGTCGGGCCTCTGGTGCCAGGGCCGGGTTCGTCCAGCCGGCGTCGACCGGGTTGATGTTCGTTCCCGGCGGGACGATCTCGTCGATGCGATCCAGGAGCGCATCGTCGAGGACGATCTCGGCGGCGCCGAGCTGGGACTCGAGCTGCTCCATCGTCCGCGGGCCGATGATCGCGGAGCTCACCGCCGGGTGGCGGATGACGAACGCGAGCGCCATCTGGATCAGCGAGATGCCGGCGTCCTCTGCGAGGCGTGCGAGCGCGTCCGCCGCCTCGAGCTTGGCCTGGTTGGCGGGCATCGAGAGGGCATAACGCTGCGGGATCATCGCCGCCCGCCGCGAGGTCAGATCGCCCCCGGCGTCCTTGCGCCAGCGGCCCGAGAGCCAGCCGCCGGCCAGCGGGCTCCAGGCGATCACGCCCATCCTGTGCTCCAGGCACGTCGGCAGCACGTCGGCCTCGACGGCGCGGGCAAGGATCGAATAGGGCGGCTGCTCGCAGACGAAGCGCGACCGGCCGATCTCGCGGGCCGCCCATTGGGCACGGACGATCTGGGCGGCCGGGTAGGTCGAGGAGCCCACGTAGCGGACCTTGCCCTGGCTGACGAGGTCCGACAGCGCTCCGAGTGTCTCCTAGT
>DASZIU010000025.1:0-6070 GCA_035948815.1 Solirubrobacteraceae bacterium
CCGTCCGCAGCGATTCGTCGGGCTGCACCTGTTCAACCCGGTGACGAGGATGAAGCTCGTCGAGCTCGCGTTCCCGCCCCAGGCCATCGACGACACGCGTTCGCGGGCGCTCGCGTTCTGCAAGACGATCGAGAAGACCCCGGTGCTCGTACCCGATGTCCCGGGCTTCGTCGTCAACCGGCTGCTGTTCCCGTATCTGTTCAGCGCCGTGCGGCTGCTCGAAGAGACGGGCATGGAGGCCGCGGACGTCGACCTCTGCATGCGCCTCGGTGCCGGGCACCCGATGGGGCCGCTGGCGCTGCTCGACCTCGTCGGCCTCGACGTGTCCAAGGCGATCGGCGAGACCATCGGCGAGAGGGTTCCGCCGCGCGTCCAGGACCTCATCGACGAGGGCGCGATCGGCCGCAAGAGCGGCCGCGGCTTTCATTCCTACTGATCGGCCGCCGAACATTTAGCGCGGCTGAATCGAGTTTTAGCTGGCGTTCATCAAGATCGCAATACTGGTATGTGCGACTTGGATGTCGCAATGCACACCCGCCTCCTCCCAGTGCACACACTCCGGTCCGCTCCCCCCGCGGGCCGGAGGTGTTTTAGGATCGGGTCCGTCTTCGACCCCCCTCGGAGGCGGCCCGATCTGAGGCTGGGCGGACGCGGGGTGCGAGTCTCAGGCCGCCGGAGCTTCTACCAGGCGCCGGGCCCTCATCGGTCGGGCGCCTCGCCCCGGTCGGCCTGGGGCATCGGCCGGCGCGCGCGGATCCGCACCGCCTCGATGCGGTTGTCGCGAACCGACTCCACGCGGATCGAGTAGCCGTCGGCCGAGATCGTGTCGCCGCGGCGGGGCAGGCGGCCGAGCTGCGCGAAGACGAAGCCGCCGACGGAGTTGTATGCATCGGTGTCGACCGGCAGTTCGAGGCCGTAGTCGGCGAGGTCCGTGACGGCGACGTGGCCGCGTACGAACCAGTCGCCGTCGGCGAGCCGGCGGACCTCCCCAGCCGCGGGGTCGGTCTCGTCGGCGATCTCGCCGACGACCTCCTCGATGATGTCCTCGACGGTCACGACCCCGACGACGCGACCGTACTCGTCGACGACGACCGCCATCGACGAGCGCTGTCGCTGCAGGTCGGCAAGCAGGTCGTCGAGCGGCTTGGTCTCGGGCACGATCAGCGCGTCGTGCACGATCGGCTCGATCGAGGAGTTGGGTCCCTCCTGCATCAGCTGTCTGGCGAGATCGCTCACGTGGACGATCCCGCGCACGCGGTCGCGGTCTTCTTCTTCGGTCACGAGCAGTCGCGTGTGTCCGCTCGAGATGCACAGCCGCAGGGCGGTCTCGACGTCCTGTGAGGCGTCGATCTTGACGACCGCGGGTATCGGCGTCATCACCTGACGGGCCTCCTGTTCGTGCAGGTGGAAGACACCGGTGAGCATCCCCGCCTCGCCCGGGTCGATGTGCCCGCCGGCGTAGGACTCGGCGATCAGTCGCTTGAGCTCGTCCGGCGAGCCGCCGCGACCTTCGCGGCTGGCCTCGACGCCGAGCACACGCAGGATGCCGTTGGCCATCGTCGTAAGCGCGAGCACGAGCGGGCGGAAGAGAAGCGTGAAGGCACGAAGCGGGCGCGCGACGCGGCGGGCGACGGTCTCGGCGCGGCCGATCGCGTAGAACTTGGGGACCATCTCGCCGGCGAGGATCTGCGAGAAGGAGATCACGGTGAAGGCGACCACCACCGAGATCACGACGGCGACGCCATGGCTGAGCGTGTTCCCCAGCGCGCTCTTGAGGATCGCGGCGAGCGCGGGCTCGCCGAGGGCGCCGATCCCGATCGAGGTCAGCGTGACACCGATCTGGACCGAGGAGATGTACTCGTTGATGCTGCTGAGCTGCTCGAGCGCCAGCGCCGCGCCCCGCTCGCCCTTCTCGCGCATCACCTCCAGGCGCGCGCGCCGCGACCGCACGAGCGCGTACTCGGCGACCACGAAGAAGGCGTTGATCGCGATCAGGACGGCCGTGAGGATGAGCTTGAGGCCGTTCACGCCGTCCCGGCGGTCCCCGACTGGCTCTGGCGCCCTCCAGGAATGCCCTGGTCGGGACGAAGCGGTTTGAGGCGGGCCGCTGGGGCCAAGCTACCTCGAGGTAGTTCTTCGTCGTCGTTCATGCGTGCCGACGGGTCAACGGTAGCAAGGGGCGTCGTCGGACGCCCGTGCGCCCGATCGTCCGCTCAGGCGAGCTCGTCGATCTGACGCGCGAGCCGGAAGTCGGCGTCGGTCAGACCGCCCTGGGAGTGGGTCGACAGCGTCAGGCGCACTTTGTTCCAGCCGTGCAGCAGGATGTCGGGGTGGTGGTTCGCGGCCTCGGCCAGCTCGGCGACGCGGTCGATGAACGCGATCGCCGCCGCGAAGTCGGCGAACTTGAGGTCGCGCTCGATCGAGGCATCCCCGGCCCGCTGCCAGCCGGCGAGCGAGGCGAGCCGCTCGTCGATCGCGCCGTCGTCAAGGAGCGTCATCGGTGACCCCGAGCCTAGCGCGACGGCACGTGGTCGTACAGTCAAGGGGTGCGCATCGTGAGTCTCGTCCCCCATGCGACCGAGCTCCTCTTCGCGCTCGGGCTGGGCTCCGAGGTCGTCGGCGTGACCCACGAGTGCGACTACCCTCCGGAGGCGCTCGAGCGCAGGCAGATCACGCGCGACGTGCTGCCGCCGGGGCTGAGCGCCGCCGAGATCGACGCCGCCGTGCGAGAGCGGACGCTGAACGGCGAGGCGATCTACGAGCTCGACCGCGGCGCGCTGGCGGACCTCGAGCCGGATCTGATCGTGACACAGGCCCTCTGCCCCGTCTGCGCGGTCTCCTATGACGAGGTCGCCGAGCTCGCCGAGGAGCTGCCCTCGCGGCCGACGGTGATCTCGCTCGACCCTCACACGCTGGGCGAGTCCCTCGGCGACGTGCGCACGCTGGCCGAGGCGACCGAGCGCCGCAGGGAGGGCGTCGAGCTCGTGCACGAGACGGCAGCCCGGATCGACCGCGTGAAGCTCGCCGTCCGCGCCGAGCGCCGGCCGCGGGTCGCGGCGCTGGAGTGGCTTGACCCGGTCTTCCTCGCCGGCCACTGGACGCCACAGCTGATCGAGCTCGCCGGCGGCGAGGACGTGCTGGGGCTGCCCGCCGAGCCCTCGCGCACCGCCTCCTGGGAGGAGGTGGCTGCGACCAAGCCCGAGGTCGTCGTCGTGATGCCCTGCGGCTACGATTCGGCGCGCGCGCGCGAGGAGGCGCTCGAGTATGCCGAGCGGCTCGCATCGCTCGGCGCGGACCGGGTCGTCGCCGTCAACGCCTCGGCCTACTTCTCCCGACCCGGGCCGCGACTCGTCGAGGGCCTGGAGCTGCTTGCGCAGATCCTCCACCCCAAGCGCTTTGCCGAGGCCCCACCGCCGGAGCGCGCACTGGCGATCGAGCTGGCGCCGGCGCCGCGGTAGGCGTCCAAGCCGAGGCCGCGCAGGCCGGCTCAGGCGAACCCTGAGCCAGACGCGTTCGAGACGGCGATCGCACCGGCCACCGCCGCAGCGCTGAGCACCACGCACGCGATCACACCAAGGGGGCCGAGGTTGCGTCGATCGGCCGCGCGGATCGCGAGCGCCGCGAGCGCGCCGCCGATCAGGCCGCCGACGTGGGCTCCAACCGAGATGTTGGCGAGCGAGAAGCTGAGGATCAGGTTGAGGACGATCAGGCCGCCGATCCCTGACTCCATCACGCTCAGCCTTCGCGCCCGGAGCTCGACCACAGCGGCGCCCATCAACCCGAAGACGGCCCCCGAGGCGCCGAGGCTCGGAGCCGCGGTGGCCAGAACCGCGCCGAAGGAGCCGGCTAGCAGGGAGGTGAAGTAGACGGCGGCGAAGCGCACCGAGCCCATCGCCGGCTCGAGCATCGTGCCGAGCAGGTAGAGCAGGTACATGTTGAAGCCGATGTGCAGCAGGTTCTCGTGCAGGAAGCCGGCCGTGATCAGGCGCCAGTACTGGTGTTCCACGGCCAGGTTGAAGCGATCGAGGACCCCTTCGTTGATGACCGCGCCGTGGATCCCGGTGCCGAAGATCGAGAACTGACCCTGCTCGGTCAGGAAGACGATCACGTTGACGGCGATCAGCGCGAGGGTCACGCGCGGCCTGGCGTTCGTGTCGCGCATGCGCATGACTTTGGTGCGCTGTTTGGCGCACTCGGGGCAGCGCATGCCGACCGGCGTGGTGGTCATGCAATCGGGGCAGATCGGCCGCCCGCAGTTCGAGCACGAGACCCCCGTCTCTCGCGAGGGATGGCGGTAGCAGGTGGCCATGGTGCGGGCGAGAGCCTACCTCGGGCCGCTGGATCGGGAGCCGGCTCCGCTGCCGCTCGCGCCCGGCGGCGCGGGCTGACGGGATTTGCCTAGCGGTCGCCGAGCAGCTTGCGTGTCTCGCGCCCGAGGTCGCGGATCGTGCGCTCCGCGGCCTCGCGAGCCCCCTCGACGGCGCGTGGAGAGGCGTGTGCCCGGCGGCGCGCCCGCAGCAGCACGAGCGCCGTGCCGGCTGCCCCGCCGATGACGAGCGCCGCGGCCGGGCGCGCCCAGTTGCGGGGGTCGCGCATCGCCGCTAGCTCCCAGGTCTCGAGCTCGTCGACGGCCATCTCGGTGATGCTCGTGAGCGTGCTCTCCAGACGCTCGACGAATCGCTCGGGGGGCTCGACCGGAGCGAGCGCTTCGCGCAGCAGGCTCTCGAAGTTGGAGGCGGCCTCAGTCATGCGAGCGCTCCACCGTCCGTCCGGACTTCGCGTCCGGGTCGCCCACGGCCTTCTCGTCGGTCATCGCATCGCCGTAGCCGACCCGCTCCTCGAGCTGCTTGATGGCCCTGTGGATGAGCACCTTGGTCGCGCCGTCGGAGCGGCCGAGCGCACGTGCGATCTCGCGATTGTCCATCCCCAGCGCGAAGCGCATGATCAGCGCCTCGCGGCGGTCGTCGGGAAGCTGGCGCACGCCCTCGAGCACCCGTGTCAGCTCGTCTCGACCCTCCACGAGCTGCTCGGTCGTGTGCAGCGCGGCGAGCGTCGTCGTCTCGTCGATCGGCGTCGCAGGCTTGCGCGCACGGTCGCGGTAGAGGTTGGCGGCGAGGTTGTGGGCGATGCGGATCAGCCAGGGCCGCAGCGGGCGTCCCTCCGATTCGCGCTGCGCGCGCTCGAAATGACGGTAGGCCTGCAGGAAGGTCTGCTCGGTGAGGTCCTCGGCGTCGTGATGGTCTCCGACGCGATAGTAGGCATAGCTGTAGACGTCGCGCAGGTGCGTGCGGTAGAGCTCTGAGAACTCCGCGTCCAGCTGTGCCTTGGGCTTCTGACTGAGGTCCCCGCTCACTCATTGCACCCTACCCTCGCAGCGTCGGGGCGAGGTCAGGCCGCGCGCGAGATCCCCTCGCGCGCGACGTCGCCGAGCTCTTGCTCGCGAGGCTGATGCGCGCCTCCGAGCCAGTCCCACTGAAGGCACACGCACGCCCAGATGCGCTCGGTGACGGCCGCCGCGAGCGCCGGCGAGGAGCACTCGACGGACGGGAAGCGCAGCGGCGCCCCAACCCTGACGCGAACCTTGCGAGGCCGGATCCGCCAGCCCCTGCGGACGTCTTCGGTGCCGATCACGGCGACCGGCGCGACGGGAGCGCCGCTTTCCAGCGCCAGGCGGCCGATCCCGCGCTTGGGACTCCCGAGCGGCCCGCGACGCACGCGCGTTCCCTCCGGGAAGACGACGACGCAGTCCCCTCGTGCGAGGATCGCGCGCGCGGTGTCCATCGCGTCGCGGTCGCCCGTGCCGCGATCGACGGGAAACGCTCCGAGAGCGTTCAGGATCCACGCCTGCCACCGCTTTTCGAAGAGCTCGCGCTTGGCGAAGTAGTAGACGGGCCGCCGTGCGCACATGCCGATCACGAACGGGTCCAGAAAGCTGCGGTGGTTGGACGCGAGCAGCAGCGGGCCGGTGCGTGGCAGATGCTCGCGCCCAATCCGCTGCATGCGGAAGTAGACGAGGAAGATCGGCACGAGAATCGCCCGCAGGGTCCAGTAGATGAAGGGGTTCACGCCC
>DASZIU010000026.1:0-7056 GCA_035948815.1 Solirubrobacteraceae bacterium
CTTCAGTTCCGCGAGTTCTTTCTGGATCCGGGGGCGCTGGAGCGCCGGCGAGAGGCTGACCGCCCTGGCGGCGGCCAGGTCGCCGGCACGCGTGTTCTTGGCGAGGTACGCGTACTTCGCGAGCTGCGCTAGGTAGGCGACGTTCGTGGGCTTCGCCGCGACGACGATCTGCAGGACCCGGACCTCATCGCTGGGCCGGTTGAGGCCTTCTTCGCTGAAGACCCTCAGCATCAGCTGGGCCAGTTCTGCGTTCGGCTTGGCCGGGTTCAGGGCCAGATAGCTGTTCCACGACTGGCCGGCCTGGGCGAAGAGTTCTTTGCCCTGGTTGGTCAGCGTCCCCGAGGACGTCACGTAGGCTTCGCCCCCGGCCTGATGCAGCTGCGCCTTGACGAGGTTTTCCCAGGCGCTCTGGTTCGCGGGCTGCAGTCTGGTCAGTTTTTCGTACTTCTTGATCTGGTTGGTGAAGCTTGCGCTGTTCGAGCCTTCGTTCTGGCTCGCGGCGTTGAGGAAGCCGCCGCCGCCGAAGCCGCCACCGATCCCGAAGCCCACCAGACCCAGGCCGATCAGGAGCGCCAGCCCCACATAGATGATCCGGACCGTCGTTCGACGGCCCCGTCCACGAAGATCGAACAGCATCAGTCCGAGAGCTCTCGGTCTTCGTGGTCGATTATCTCCTGCACGGTCGGCTCCGCTGGCGGGTGGTCGGTCGGGGTCGGCTCCATCGCAGGACCGCTTTCGGCCTGCATGGCTGCGGCCTCCTGGCGGGCCCTGTTTCGGCCGACGAACGCTGCCACAAGGATACTCGCCTCATAGAGGAGATAGAGCGGCACGGTCTCCAGCGCGAGCGTGATCAGGTCGCCCGGGAGGAAGGCCGCGACGGCCGCGCAGGCGACGATCGCGTAGCGCCGGTTGTGCCGCAGCTGCTTGACGGTCACCAGGTCGGCGCGGGTCGCGGCGAGGATCGCGACGGGCACCTGGAAGAAGATTCCCATCGACAGCAGGATCGTCACGGCGAAGCGATAGAACTGGCTCGCCTGCACGAGCACGTTGAACTGGTTCGAGTTGAAGTTCACGAAGAAGCGCGTCGCCGCCGGCAGCACGATGAAGTACCCGAAGGCGACCCCGGCCACGAACAGGAAGGGCACGGCGGTGATCAGCGGGGCCACGGCGCGCCGCTCTGCAGGCTTGAGCGCCGGCAGGATGAAGCCGTAGAGCTCGAACAGGATCACGGGCAGCGCGAAGACGAACGCGAAGTAGAGCGCAACGGTGAGCGTCGTCGTGAAGGGCTCACCCACGCCGAGCGTCACCGGAAGGTCCCCCTGCGGGTTCCTGGGAATCTTCGCCAGGTCGGCCTTCAGCGAGCCGACGAGCGGCTGCAGCTGCGCGCGGGCCTGGGCCGAGAGCCCGCTGCCGGGGCTCGCGAGCACTCCGATCGCCGTCTGCGTGTCGCTCCCCAGTTTCAGGACGCCCTGCTGGGCCAGCACCGCCTGCCCCACCGTCCCGTGGCCCCTGGCCACCTGTTTCTGCGTCTGCGTCGTGAGCGGTTTGTTGATGATCTTCAGCAGCGCGTGGTTCTGCCACAGGCAGATCCCGAACGCGACGGCGAGCGCCGCGGCGCTGACGATCAGGCGCGTGCGCAGCTCATCGAGGTGGTCCACGAGGCTGAGCCTGTCCTCGTGGCCGATCGAGCGAATCGCGGTGGCCATGGCCTCTTGAAACTACCACCGCCGCTGCCGTCAGCTCGCAGGCTGGCCGTCCTGCCTGGGGCGCGTGCGGCGGGGGCGCGGGTCAGCGCGACGGCGCGTCGTAGCGAGCGAAGAGCTCGGCCGCGCAGAAGCTAAAGGGACTGCGCGAATAGGTCGATGACGTCGGAGAGCAAGCGATGCAGACCGACGGCGACCACAACATCCAGGAACGCCCCCAGGTGCCGGGCGCGGGAGAGCTCGAGATCCCGGGTGTCGGCGCGAGGGGCGCCGCCCCTGCGCAGGACGTCCAGTCGGACAAGCTTCACGTCTGCTTTCACTGCTCCGGCGAGCTCGCCTACCCCCTGGACTGGTGCGAGGAGGGCCCGAGGCACTGGCGGATAGTGCTCCGCTGCCCCGACTGCGAGTCGCTGCGCGAAGGCGTCTTCGAGCAGTCTGCCGTCGAGAGCCTGGACGACGAGCTCGATCGCGGCGCGAGCGCGCTGCTGGCCGACCTCAAACGCATCACCCACGCGAACATGACCGACGAGATCGACTTCTTCGTTCGCGCGCTCGACGCCGACCTCATCGTCCCCAGCGACTTCTAGTCCGTCAGCGCTCGGTCAGCGGTAGCGCTCGACGACCGAGTCGGCGACGAGGCCGAGCAGGAGCGAGCGCCCGCCGGGGAGCAGCGAGGGGAGCGCCGCCTTCGCCTTCGCGACGACCGCGAGCGCGCGCTCGCGCGCCTCGTCCAGAGCGCCCGTCGCCGCGATCCGCTCGCACAGCGCCTCCGCGTGCTCGGGACCGTCAAGCGACGCGAGGTCGAGCACCGCGAGGTTCGGGTCGCGTTCGCGGGCGAGGATCAAAGGCAGCGTGACCGTGCCGTCGAGCAGATCGGTGCCGCGCGCCTTGCCCGTGCGCTCGACCGGCCCCGACACGTCCAGCACGTCGTCGAGCATCTGGAAGGCGAGCCCGATCCGCCGCGCGAACCCGCCGAGCGCATCGGCGAGCCTGCGTGAGCCTTCGGCCGCGGTCAGCGCGCCGAGCCGGCAGGCCGCCTCGAACAGCGCCGCCGTCTTCAGCTCGCAGCGCGCCAGATACCGCTCCACCGCGACGTAGGACGCGTAGGCATCCTCGCGCTGAAGGAGCTCTCCGGCGGCAAGCGCGGAGCTGGCGTCAGAGAGCGCACACAGCTGCTCGGCGTCCCCGTTGCGCGCCAGCTCCGCGAACGCGCGCGAGAAGAGCAGGTCCCCGGTGGCCACCGCCACACGCCGGCCGGCGACGGCGGCGACGGTCGGGTGTCCGCGACGCAGCTGGGCGCCGTCGATCAGGTCGTCGTGGACGAGCGTCGCCGAGTGCACGAGCTCGACGGCCACGGCGGCGCGCACGAGGCGTTCCTCCCCCTCCGTGCCGTCGGGCGGCCCTCCCGCCGACTCGGCCGCCAGCAGCACGAGGAGAGGGCGCAGCCGCTTGCCGCCGGCGCTGATCGTCGCGTTGGCGTGCGACGCGAGCGGAGCCCCCGCCTCGGCGGTGACCCGCTCGAGGTGAAGCTCCGTGCGCACCATCCGCTCGCGCAGCCCGTCGCCCCCGTGGCGCATGATCGCCTCGAGGCCCGCGACGCCGTCCTGCGGGCCGTCGGGGGCCCGGCTCCCGACCATGCTCGTCACTTTCGCACCCCGGCAACCGTACCTGCATGGATGGCGACGATGCCGCCCGCGGTGATCAGGTAGCGGATCTCGGTCAGGCCGGCATGCTGCATCTCGGCGGCGAGGCCCTCGGGCCCGGGGAAGCGCTTGACCGAGTTGGGCAGGTAGGTGTAGGCGTCGGCGATCGTCGGCTGTCCCTCCTTGGTGGCAGCCCGGGCGAGCGGCCCGAGCCCCGCGCCCACCAGACGCCCGATCCCGGGCACGACGCGGTCGAACCAGACGCCGTAGAACAGTGACAGCGGCAGACGCGTCGGCGTCGTGATCTCGAGCACGACGACCCGTCCGCCGGGGACGACGACGCGAGCCATCTCCGCGAGGCCGCGCGCGAGGTCCTCGAAGTTCCGCGCTCCGAAGCCGACCGTGGCCGCGTCGAAGGAGTCGTCGGGGTAGGGGAGCTCGAGCGCGTCACCCCACTCGAAGGCCGGGCGCACGGGCAACTCCGCCACCTCCGCCTTCGCGCGCGCGCGAGCGAGCATCCCCTCTGCGAAGTCGCTCCCGACCACCTCGCCGCCCGGGGCGACGCGGCGCGCGAGCTCGATCGCCAGGTCGCCGGTTCCCGTCGCCACGTCCAGCACGCGGCTGCCCGGCCCGACCCTCGCCTCGTCGGCCGCGCGGGCGCGCCAGCGGTGGTGAAGCCCGGCGGTCATCGCCGTGTTCATCAGGTCATAGACGCCGGAGATGCGGTCGAACATCGCGCGCACCTGCGTGGCCTCGAGCCGGCCCGCCGCGCTCCCGAGCTCGGGCGCTGCCCGCGGAGCGCCGTGCGCGCCGTCACCGTTGCGCCCGGTCACGCCTCGCCCAGCATCAGCCCCTTGCTGAGCGGGCATCCTCTCGCTACTTGAGCTGCGAGAGGAATTCGACGACGGCTTTAAACTTCTGCGGCGGGAGGTTCTTGAACGAGGGCATCGGCGCGGTCGGGTTCACGAGCGTTCGCGCGATCGCCTGCCGCGGCAGGCGAGCGCCGATCTTCGAGAGGTCCGGGCCCGGCCCGGCATTGCCATTCGTGCCGATCTTGTGGCATGCCTCACACCCCGACTGGGCCACCACGAGCTTGCCGGCTTCATATTCGGCAAGCGTCGTCCCACCCGCCTGAAGAACGGCCTTTGGGGTGGGGAATTCGATCGCCGTGGGCGAACCGGCGTTCGCGCCCTCGTATGTGAGGAATGCCATCGCTCCGACGACCACGACGAATGTCAGCAGGGCGATCGGCCGACGCTCCGGGCGACGCTCGGGGCCGCGGTCGTAGAACGGCAGCAGGAAGAGGATGATCATGCCGATCGTCGGGACGCCGATCGTGGCCAACGGCGTGAGGCTCGGCGGCTTGATGACGCGTAGGACCTCGAAGAGGAAGAAGAAGTACCAGTCGGGGCGCGGAACGTAGGTGGTGGTCGTCGGGTTTGCCTTCGCGAACAGCTCCGCGCCCAGCACCAGCGACAGCGTGATGATGACGGCCATCACCACGCAGGCCATCGCCGCGTCCTTCGCCACCGCGTAGGGGAAGAACGGCTTGCCTTCGGACTTCAGGACGCCGTACTCGCGGAGGTATTCCTCCTTCTGGAGCCTGTTCATCGCTTGCCACCCGCCGGCGGCGGACGATCGATCTGGACCCTTGCGCGCACCGGGCTAGACCTCTGACTCGCGGGACTCGGTGCGCCGCTGCACTTTCAGCCACGGCGGGGCGGTCGTCCCGAGCTTCGTGACCAGGTAGAGGTGCGCGCCGATCAGCGCGATGAGCGCGCCCGGGACGAGCAGCATGTGGATCGCGTAGAACCGCGATAGCGTCGTCGCGCCGAATTCCGAGCCGCCGAGCAGGAAATCGCTGAGGTAGGGGCCGATCAGGGGACCTGTGCCATTGATGTTGACCCCGACGATCGTCGCCCAGTAGGCGCGCTGGTCGAACGGCAGCAGGTAGCCGGTGAAGCCCATCACCATCGTCAGGATCAGCAGCACGACGCCGATCACCCAGTTCAGCTCGCGGGGGTACTTGTAGGCGCCGAAGAGGAACGTTCGGCCCATATGCAGGAACACCAGGACGACCATCACGCTGGCGCCCCAGCGGTGCATACCCCTCACGAACTGGCCGAGGAACACTTCGTTCGTGACGTACCTGATCGATTCGTAGGCTCCGCCCGCGGCGTCCGGCCGGTAGTACATCGCCAGGAAGACGCCCGTGACGGCCTGTGAGAGGAACGCGAACAGCGTCGCCGACCCGAGCGTGTAGAACCAGTTGGTCCCCTTGGGGACCTTGCGGAAGAAGAGCCAGCGCACGCCGCCGCTGAGCGAGGTGCGCTCGTCCACCCAGTCGACGACGGTGACGCCGGCCTCCTTGGCCCCCTCGGCGATTCCGATCCCACCGTTCTGCTCGCCGGGCCGCGGCGGCGGCTCTCGGAGGGCGGCGGGGAGGGGGGGAGCTGGCAGTTTGGGCACGATTGGCGGGGGGCTCTAGAGTTTCTGGGCGCCCGGGCGTGCGGGGTAGAGGTACTGGCCGATGCCGTCGAGCGGCTCACCGGGATAGCGCGGCGAGAAGCGCCGCAGCTCGCTGTTGACGCTGAAGCGCGGGCCGACCTGCACGTCTTCGCCGACGACGCGCGTGTAGAAGCGGTCCAGCGGGCGAACGGGAGGGCCGCCCACGCGGCGACCGAGCAGGTCGTAGACGCCGCCGTGGCACGGGCAGATGAAGCGCTCGGCGGCGTCAACCCAGCGGACGGGGCAGCCGACATGCGCGCAACGGCTGGAGATGGCGATGTAGGGAGTCCCCTGGTCGTAGGGGTCGACGTCGATCGCGGCGTTGAACCGGCGTATGTAGACGGTCGATTTCCCGGCCTCGCCGATCCCGGGCACCAGAGTCACGACGACCGGCGTGTAGTTGTTCGCGACGAACAGGCTCTCGGTGCCCACCGTCTCCCACGTGTGCTGCGTGCTTTTGAAGATCGGCCCGAGTGCGAAGCCGAGCGCCGGCAGCGTGAACGCCGCCGCGGCGATGGCTCCCGCGCCATTGGCCGTGCCCGTCATGAACCTCCGCCGTGTGATCGTCTCCCCCTCGAACGCTCCGGGAATGCCGCGATCGAGCGTGTACTTCGACCTCTGCTTTGAGCGCCTGTCTGCCACGGGGGCGCAAACAATATCGAGGCGGGAATCGCCGCGGCGCGCGCGAGCCGAGCGGTTTGTGCGGATCGTTTCGATCAGCTCGTCGCGCTCTCGAGCAGCGCCTCCTTCGCGCCCGGAGAGCCCGCGAAGGCCAGGCCCTTGGCCCGCCTGAGGCTCCGGCTCGATCCCCAGCCGACCGCGCGGGCGCCGGCC
Organism: Solirubrobacteraceae bacterium; assembly: GCA_035948815.1. GTDB lineage: Bacteria > Actinomycetota > Thermoleophilia > Solirubrobacterales > Solirubrobacteraceae > Palsa-744. Next base: position 6,689 of record DASZIU010000026.1, read on the forward strand.
GCCCAGACCGCGTTGGCCAGATCGTCCTCCCCCGCACCCTGGGCCAGGGCGCTCAGCGTGATCGTGTCGGCGAGCTCGGCCACCGCCAGCGTGTCGCCGAGGCCCACCAGACGGGCGAGGCCGATCGCATAGAGCTGGTCGCCGGCGAGCAGCCTCAGATCCGCCTCCGGGGCCCGCACGACGCGCGGTGAGCCGTAGTGCAGGAGGTATCCCTCGTAGATCGCCTCGACCAGCAGCTCGTATTCCTCGCGGTGCCCCTCGGCACGCGGGCCACCGGCGGCGAGCTCGGCAGGGCTCTCCGGCGCCTCGGGCTGCGAGGGATCGATCGCCGCGACGGGATCGACGAGGGTCGCCATCAGGCCGCCCTC
>DASZIU010000027.1:0-24197 GCA_035948815.1 Solirubrobacteraceae bacterium
GAGGCAGTCGCCGCCCTACGCGAACTGGGAGTGCGCACAGTGATGCTCACGGGCGACAGCAAAGCCACCGCGGACCGGGTCGCCGCCGCGGTCGGAATCGATGACGTCATCGCCGAAGTCCTGCCACAGGACAAGGCAGCCAGAGTGAAAGAACTGCAGGACGAGGGGCGCAAGGTCGCGATGGTCGGCGATGGCGTCAACGACGCGCCTGCGCTGGCCCAGGCCGACGTCGGCATCGCCATCGGTGCCGGCACCGACGTGGCGATCGAGACCGCAGACGTGGTGCTCATGCGCTCCGACCCGCTCGATGTCGCCGCCGCCATCCAGATCAGCCGCGGGACCGTTCGCAAGATGCACCAGAACCTGACCTGGGCGGTGGGCTACAACAGCGCGGCGATCCCGCTCGCCGCCGGTGTCCTCGAGCCGCAGGCGTTCACCATAAGCCCAGCCGTCGCCGCGCTCAGCATGTCCGGGTCGAGCATCATCGTCGCGGTCAACGCGATCGCGTTGAAACGGTTGCGGCTGCAAGCCGAGCGCTCCACCCAGCCGTAACCGGGCGACGCCGGCGAGCCCATCATCCCGCACGACGAATACGCGCATCCGGAAACGTTTGATCTCGGGGTCAGGTTGCGAGGTCGCTGCGATGCACCACGCCGAGTAGCTCGCCCTCGGGAGTCGTGAGGATCGCCGTGTTCGCGCCACTCCGTTCAAGTTGGCTTGCGAGGTCGCCAGGATCGGTGTGGGGGCGCGTGGTCGACGGCCCGGGCTCCATCAGCGATTCGGCGCTCGTCTCGGGCTGAGCGTCGTCCAGTCGTGAGCGGCGCACGCGGCCGAGCACAACGCGGTCTGCGAGGACGAGGGCGAAGCCGTACGGGCTCGCGTCGATGTGCTGCTTGATCTCCTCGGCGCGGTCGGTGCGCGAGCAGGTCGCCACATCGTCACGAGCGAATGAGAGCGATGTCGGCCGGTCGGCGGCGGTGCCCTCCAGCGGGAGGCCGTGGGCCATCCAGTCGACCTTGCTGAGCGCGTAGTCGTAGACCTCGAATCCGAGCAGCTCGAGCCAGGTGGCGGCTCGCGGGCTCATGTCGCAGAGCGCGTCCCAGCAGTAGACGACCACGGGGCGATCGCGGTCCAGTTGCCCTGCGGCTTGCGCGTCTAGCTCCTTGAGCGGCAGATTCAGGGCACCGGGAAGGTGGAGTTCCTCGTACTCCTCGCGTGGCAGGACCTCGACGAGCTGGGCGCCGCGCTCAAGCAGGCCTCGCAGGCCCTGAAGATCGACTGTGCGTGCCATCAGGGAGTCTCGGTGTCGGCATTGCAGGACGCTGCCCGGCAGTGCGTGGGTGTCAAGGTACTGGGTTGCTGCCTTCCGTGAGGCAAAGAGTCCTTGCTTGCAGGGCGATCAGCGCACGGTGACCTTCAGGGTCTTCGAGCCCAGCCCCGGACGCCCACTGTCGCCGGCCCACTGGGCGACGAAGATCGAGGCTCCGCCGATCCGCCAGCTGGTCGTGAAGCTCCCGCCGTTGGCGCCGGCTATCACCACCTGATGCTGCCAGGAGCCGCTGGACAGATCGCGCCGCGAGACCACGACCTGCTCGCCGCCCACAGCTCCCGTCAAGGTCCCGTTCACGACCGCCATTCCGTGGGCAGCCCGCAGAGCGCGCCTCGTCAATGACCGCTTGGGCGTCGAGAGCGAGAGGCTCGCATGGGCGCCTGCGACGTCGCCGCCGCTGCCCGTCGTGAACAGGGATCGCTGGTTTATGAGCAACGAGGCGTTCATCGGTCCGCTCGCCAGGATCCCGTCGGCGTGAATCGCGCCGATCGTGATCACCTGCGGGTGCCAAGTCGCTCCGCCGTCGGCTGTTCGCAGGACATAGGCGTTTTCCGCGTCGCGCCCGTAGGAGCGCAGGGTGAGGAAGCCGTGCGTCGGGTCCGAGAAGGCGAGTTGAATGCCGTCGCTCGATCCCGCTGAGAGCATCTCCCGCCACGCGGCTCCAGCGTTGGTCGTCAGCCAGAGACGACCGCGCCCGTCGAGAAGCATTCCACGGCTGCTGCTGGTGAATGCCACGCTGCCGACCGTCTCGGCCGTCCTTCCCTGCTTGTTGGTGAGCGGCAGACGTATCGCCTTCCATCTCGCGCCGAAGTCGGTTGAGCGGACGAGCGTGTGCGTACCCGCGCCGAAGGCGAAGACCGTAGACCCCGCGACGTCGTAATCGGACAGCGGAGCCGAGGCCACGACCTTTCCCGTGACTGGTTCAAAGCGCCCTCCGTTGACGGCTCGGTGGATTCCGACGGGCCCGACCAGCAGGACCGCACGTGTGCCGAGGGCGACGACCGCGCGCGCGGGGGTCGTCGTTCCTGGGCTCAGCGTCTGCCAGCTGACACCCCCGTTATTCGTCTGTTGGAGGCCGCCGTTGACGTCCAGCGCGTAGCCGAGCTGCGCCGTTGAGAATGCAACGTCGGCCAACTGCGCGGAGGTCAGCGTCGCGAGCACGCGCCAACTCTGCCCGCTGTCGGTGGAGGCCGCGAGGTTGCCTTTCGAGCCCGGTGCGAGGACGAGCCCGCCCGGGCCTGAGCGTAGGCGGCCGTATTCGCCACCGATGTCCGCGCTCGATGGCGCGAACGTCACTCCGCCGTCGCTTGAGAGCACCGTGGCACCGGAGTCTCCCACGGCGACGATGTGCGTGGGACTCGCATACGCCGCGCCGTATATAAGGGAGCTCGAGGTGGTTTTCACCTCGGCGGTGGCGGCGCCATCCGTTGTCTTCACAAGCTGATTGCCCGCGGACACGGTGAGGATGCATTCGAGCGCCGTCGCGCAGTCGATCGAGTTGAACGATTTGCCCGCCGCGATCGGCCGCGCCACCCAGCTCGCGCCGCCGTCCGTTGAGCGTAGGACGGTTTCCGGCCCGATCGCGTACGCGTTGTTCGCGTCAACGAAATGCAGTGAGGTGACCTTCGCGCCGGCTGGGAGCGCCACCTGTGTCCAAGACACTCCGCCGTCCGGCGTCGAGTATGCGGTGCTGGCGCCAGAGTTGGGGTCGCTGACGAACACGATCCCCACGCTCGGGGTGAGAAAGTGCACGGTCACACCCACCGCGCCGCCGCCTCCGCTCGAGGCGGAAGTTCCCGGCACGCCGGTCCTCCGCGAGAAGGTTTCGCCGCCGTCGCCCGTCGCCTCCAGCGAGCCGTTGTGCAGCAGGAGGAAGCCGGCCTGGGGGGAGACGAAGCTGAAAGCGGCGACAGGTTCGGGGCAGCTCGATTCGGCGACGTTGAAGATCCGGCGGAAGGTCTGCCCGCCGTCGCGCGAGACGCGCGTTATGCAGCCCGCTCCCCCACCTACCACGACGGTGGAGGACGAGAGCACCTGCTCGCTTTCCAGGTCACCGGTCGTGCCGGTCGTAGGGCCGGTCCAGGACGCCCCCGCGTTTGCCGTCGAGAGCACCGTGCCCCCACGACCGGCCGCATAGCCGACGCCGCCCGAGAAGGCGATCGCCCGCAACGTCCTGCCCTGCGGCGTGGGGTTCGACCACGACCAGCCCGAGTCGCTCACGTTGACGGCTGCCGCGCTGACCCCGGCGAGTCCGATCAGGAACATCGCGACGCCGATCACGAGCGTCACCGTCTGCCTCCGCAGAAGACCCGGCATGTCGATCCCCCCTAACAATTCGATTAGATGGCACCCTAACCATCAGCCCAGACGAAAGTTGCGGAAGGCCTGCGCAGAACGCCGAGCAGGTCACCGACCTAGCGACGGATCCGAGCTCAGCTCCGGATCGTTTCGCCTATGTGTTCGCGCTGATGGGGGCGTCGGCCGCCCGACGCCCCCATCGCTTGGCTTCACGTGTGCTCTAGAAGCACACGTTGTGTTCGAACTTTTCCTTTGTGCAGTAGTGGACGATCGGGAAGTATTCGCCCATCCACAGCCGGACCTGTTCTTCGAAGAGCACGCCGCGGATGTAGTCAAGCCCGTCGTTTTCGCTTGTGACGGGATAGAAGTAGGGCGACTGCGGGTAGGTCGCCGGGTTCGGGTCGATCTGGCGCATGTTGATGTCGGCGCCGCCGCCGGGCCACGGCATCCAGTTCTGCCACGGTTTGCCGTGGATGATCGGTCGCTGGTTGGGGTCGGAGATGACGAGCGTCGCGTACCCGTTGGCGTCGATCTTGAACTGCTTGTCCATCATGCAGGCTTGGGTGATGTTGACCGGCGAGACGAACTGGGCGTCACACCAGCTCCAGTAGACGACCTGCTCTTTGCCGGTCGCGGGTTTGCTCGGGATCTGCTGGAAGGTAGGAGCCTTGAAGCGGATCGCCACGAAGCGGCCGTAGAGTTCGCCGTTGGGGCGTATGTACAGGTAGGGGGTCTTGGAGTTGAAGTAGGCGCCCTGGTAGCCGTTGGTCGCGGGCCTGAGCAGGTTCACGTGCGGAGGGTTGCGCGGAACCTCGTCGGTCGGGACGTCGAATTCTTTCTCCAACGGCGAGAGCGTCGGGTTGGAGAAGCGTTCGGAGAGGATCTGGTTGAGGGTCAGGATGGTGGAGTGGTTGACGCTCGTGTCTTTCATCGCGTGGCAGACTTCCGTTTCGCCCTGGAAGGGGTTCGTCTGCGGGTTGTCGACGACCCACGAGAGGTGTGGCAGTTCGACGTCACCTTGCGGGGTGCCCGGGGCGGCATACACGCGGTAGAGCAGCCCGTCGACGGGGGAGTGCTCCGCTCCTCCGTAGTTGCGGTTCTCCCGGTAGCCCGAGTAGAGCACGTTGGGGTGCGGGTTCTTGCGTTCGGCCGGAGGCGTCATCCGCACGTCGACCGTGTAGCGCTGGTTCTTGCGGTACGTCGCCCCAGGCTTGAAGGGGTTGACCGAGCCCGCATCCGGTTCGATTTCGGTGCCGTCCACGACGCCTTGACTCGCCAGCGACTCGTCGAAGCTCTCAAACGACGACCACCGAGCGCGCGGGTAGATGCCACGGAAACGGAAATGCCCGCCCGGAAGGTCGGTAGGGACGAACACGATCGCGTAGAAAGCGTTGCGGTCCACCAGATATTGGCCGCTTTCACGCCCGGCGTGGGTTTCGTCTGGGCCGTAGGTGCAGCTGCGCACGTCGATTTCGGCCCCGGCCGGCAGCGAGGACAGCGTGCCGGCCTGCGCAGACCCAGCACCGAACAGCAAAACGACGACCGCACAAAGCGTCGCGGTCGCCACGAGACCAAGCGAGCGGACCCTCCGTGAGAGCCCGCCTACGTCAGCAACACCATCCCGAATCGTGCCCGACGACATCCGATCTACCTCCCTGCTCCCTGGCCTCGCTGGCTCGGCGGCCAGCCCGTTGACGCCTCCATGCTTCCCCAATCCACGCGGGACTAAACGTATTTCCAAAGTGTCTCGCGGCCGACATCTCACAGGTGTGTCTCGGCAGGCTATGATTGGCCGATGAATGCGGCCCGCCGGCCAGCCCAGGCTGATGTCGCGATCCCCGGCGAGTCGCTCGCCCTACGGGCGATCCAAGACCCGGAGGTCGAGCTCACGCACACGCGCGCGACACCCGCGGGCGCGTTCCTCGGCGCACGCCGGATGTACCTACAGGGCGAACGCGTGGACATGCACGCGCTCGCCGCACAGCTCTCCATCTCACGCGCCACCCTCTACCGCTGGACGGGCCGCCGTGAGCAGCTGCTTGCGGACATCCTCTGGTCCCTCTCAGACGAAGCCTTCGAGCGCGCAAAGGCGGACCATCCCGAGCACACCGGCGTGGAGCGCCTGCTCGCGATATTCCGCCAGCACGTCGGGCTGCTCGTCAGCGCCAAGCCGCTCCACACCTTCCTCCAACAGGAGACCCACGCCGCGCTGCGAATCCTCACATCCCCCGACGGAGGAGTGCAGCCCCGGACCGTCTGGAAGCTCGCAGAGCTCTACCGCGAAGAGCGAGACGCCGGCGCATTCCAGCCCAGGATCGACCCCGACGCCCTCGCCTACGCAGTCGTCCGCGTCACCGAGAGCTTCATCTACAACGACGCCCTCCTCACGAACGAGCCCGACGTGGAGCGCGCCGCCGCGATCGTCGCTGCCCTACTCGAATAAACCACCCTCGACCCGATCGCGCCAACCTGTGCGTCGGGTGCCACTACGGCACATCGGGCACAGACGACCGCGCCCGCATGCGTCGTGTTGCGGACGCGCGTTCCGCGACCCGGGGACGACGACGACGCCGTCCCCGGCAATCTCGCCGTTGGTCAGAATCCCGCTTCTACGATCACACCGCAGTTGACGTTGTGGATCGCGGCGTCGAATCCTCCGAGCGGCGCCGTGTCTCCGAGCGTCAGAAACGTCGGGCTCCAGCTCACGGAGGAGATCTGACTGGAGATCGCTCCGGTTTCCTGGCCTTTCGGGTTCGCTGTTTCGTAGCAGCTGCCCAGCGTCCATGGTGCGGTGAAGCCTTCGGCCTTGGCGGTCGCGTCCTTGGCGTCGACCGGCAGCAGCCATCCCTTCTTCACGTCGTATGCCGTCGCCTGCTTGACGGCCGTGACGTAGGCTTCGTGCGTGGGGTAGAGCGACTGGATCATCGCCGGCGTCCAGCCGCGGTAGGTGCCGAACAGCGGGCATCCGGTGGCGGCGTTGTAGGCGACCGGCGCCTCGATGAAGGGCTGGCGGACGCCTCCCTCGGCCAGGCCATTTGAGTCGCGAACGAGTTCGCCCGAGCCGTTGCGCGTCAGGCGGGGCATCGACGGCCCCATCGTGCCTTTTTCGAAGTACCTCGCGATCCATGAGACTTGGGCCCGCGCGGAGTAATCGACCGATCCGCGGTTGATGGAGCAGCCGGTTTCGATCGGATCGGGCGTGCCGGGCGCGGTCTCGTCGCGTTTTTCCTCGCGTGCGATGTAGTTCCAGTGCACCTCCGGGTCGTGGGCGGTGCCGGCCTCCTCCCACACGCGGAAGTGGGGATTGTCGGGCGCGACGGCGGGCTGGTTCTCCTCGTTCAGCTGCCAGATCGGCGTCGAGAAGTCGGTGTAGGGGCCTCCCCCCCGCGAGATCGCGTACGCGTCGATTTCGCCGCGGTTGTAACCGCCGTTGACGAATTTCGTCAGCTCGCTTGCCGACTGCGACGCGCCGTCGGCGACGAGGTGCTTGACCACCATCCCGCGCATCGGATCGGCGGCTGGGAATCCGCCGAACAGCGGCGCGATGTTTTCGCTTGGGTGCCGCAGTGCCCGGATCGCCTGAGAGAAGATGTCGAAGGCGAATTCGTCGCCCGGGTGTGCGAGCGCCGCGTAGCGCTTGGGATCCCAGGTCTTCAGCGACATCGGCCCGCAGCACACGCCGAGCAGCTGTGCATCGACGCCGACGTAGCCGTAGCCGTGCTGCATGAGGTATTCACCCGTGTTAGGCCACAGTGTCTCGATGTCCTTCTGCCCCGTGACGTTGAGCCATTCCACGATCACGGTCCCGTTGAACTTCACAGGGTCGCTGGGGAGCCGCACCAACATGCGGCTCTCGTAGGGCGCCCGTACTCCCTTTTCCAGATTCGTGGCGGAACCGCCGTAGAAGTACTCGTTCTCGGTGTAGCTGTAGCCTTTCCCGGTCAGCGGGAAGAGAGTGTGGTTCCACGGATATCCGTGAATCCCGCCTTCGATCGGGCCCTGGACGCTGGGGTTGGAGACCCCGGCTTGCGCCGGCACCGCAAGCGCCAGGCTCGAGACGACCGCGCATAGCGCAGCCCGCGTGATCCACGCAACTCGCACTCTCATGTTCCTACCTCTCCTCGCTGTTCGTTGTTCTTCTGAGCCCTGCCGCGGGCCTCAACTCACCCGGCGGCCCGATAGGCGACCACGTATCCGGGCGCCGAGACATAGGAGGCCCCGCCGGCGGATACGAACAGCTCGTGCTCGCCGATCGCAACGCCCGAACTCGTGAGGTTGGCGACGGGCGCGCCTGCGTCAGCGCTCAAGGAGCGGTGCACCAGCGGCCGGCCGGTCGCGGTTTCCACGCCATCTAGGTTTGCGGCGCTGTCCACGGTCCAGGCGATGCCCGCGGCTGAGCTGGTCGACTGGTAGTGCGTGCCGTCGGGGAGCGGGGTCAGCCAGTTCCGCGAACCCGTGCCGCGTTCGAGGGAGAACATCGTCCCGCCAGGCGTCGCCACGCCATAGATCGAGCTGCCGTCGAACGCCGTCGAGGCCGCGTTGCAGGCGAAGCAGGAGGGGCCGACGAGCGCGGTCCAGACCGGCGCCATCGTGCTCGCGTTCGCGGCGTGGTAGACGCCGGACTTCTGGAGGTCACCAACCACCTTCGTCCCGCCGGCGGTCGTGAACAGGTTGGCCGCCGCCCCGAAGTCCAGGTCGAGCTGACCGCACACGGGGTCATCGAGGGGATACGGGGCTTCCGGGTTGGCCGACACTTCGCACGCGGGCGAGTGGCTCAGTTCCTGCAACGTCGTCGTGTACTGGTCGACGTTGCCTGGATAAGACGCGACGATCTGGCCGAAGGTCGCCCTCGCCGGGTTGGCGTCGATCTTGAGAATCGCGTCCGTCGTCCGGTACTGCTTGGTCTTGCTGTTCGGGTTGCCGGAGCCCCAATAGAGGTACTTCGTCACTGGATCGTAGGCGGGCGTGCTCCACATCCCGCCGCCCGCGTAGCCTTCCGCCTGCGCGGCGGACGGGATCGTCGGCGTCGTCTTGACGACTTCCCCCGTCCTCGCGTTGATCAACGAGAAGCCCCCGGTTGCGGTGGGATCGCCCTCGGGCGCCGAGTAGCCGGCGGCGATGAATCCGTTCGCCAGGACGGGGCTGGAGTTCGTATATGAGCCAGCCTGCGCCGCCGAGCTCGTCAGCGGCGGCGCGAACGGCGCGCTCTTCCACACGACGGCGCCGGTCGAGCGCTTCAGCGCGATCGCGTACGGAGCGCTGAACTGGTCCACCAGGAACACGACCGAGGCGCCGTAGACCAGGGCCGCGCCGACGATCGCGCCGCCGGAGCCGGGGTTGGGCGCTTCCAGCTTGCGCTGCCAGACGACGTGCCCGGTCTTCGCGTCGAGGGCGTACGCGACGCCGCCCGAAGAGCCGACGAACACGCAGCCGTCGTAGACCACCGGTGTGGAGTTGAACCCGGTGCCGTCACCGGTGGAATTCGTCGCGACCGTCCAGGCGGGCTTCAGGCCGGCTACAGAGTTCGGGCCCAGCCCGGTCTCTTCACCCTGCGTTCGGGTGTTCGCGGCGTCGTGGCCGTAGGACGGCCACTCGCCGCCGCCCGGGGGAGGCGTCGTGCACGGCGCCGAGGCGGCCGCCGGCGAGGCGAGGCACGCGGCGGCGAGCGTGAGCGCGACAACGAGGAAACAGCAGCGCACCGCGGCGGTCACACCGCCGCGCTTCGCGATGAGCTCGGGATGGCGCTTCTGCGCGTATGCACCGTCGCTGGTGGCGCGCGCCGACCTGCCCGCGCTGCCCGACGCTTGCGACGCGCTCGCACGCGACGACCCGCGCACCTTAACGCCGCCCCACATCCCATGCTGTCCCATCGATCTCCCTCCCGCGTCGTCTCGCGATCCACACCGCCTACCCCAACGCGCACGCGGGCTAAACACAAATCTCGAAAATGTTGCACGCGGGACAATCAGCCGCTTCGTATCCCAATGCTCCGCACATGTACGCGATCGCGCGGCACTGCGTCAGCCGAGACGCACTACGGTCGTCCGTTGCGAGCCTCTCTGGCGCGGTGGTCGAGAGTGCCGCTTTGCATGGAGAACAACGGTCTCCCCCGCTGCGCGCTTCGCCACCGAGTGCCTCCCTCCGGTGCTTGACGTGTTTCCCACCAGAGGTGTAGGGTCGCCCTAGGCGCGACGGCGCCGAGTGCTTCGACCGCATTTGCGCCCCGAATCGAGTGCGGGCCTTCACTGGCCCCCCGAAAACGCGAGTAAGGAGCCGCAGATGCAAGCCTCAGCCTCGACCCCAGCGGCCGCCGCCGAGCAGGCGAAGTCCGAAAACGGCGCAATCCGGGCCTTTGACGTGGATATTCCGGACGAGGACCTGGACGATCTCCGCCGCCGTATCGCAGCAACGCGCTGGCCCGAGCAGGAGACTGTCACGGACGACTCACAGGGGGTGCCGCTCGCGACGATGCAGGAGCTTGCGCGCTATTGGTCTACCGACTACGACTGGCGCCCGTGCGAAGAGAAGCTGAACTCGCTTCCGCAGTTCATCACCGAGATCGATGGTCTAGACATCCATTTCATCCACGTTCGTTCGGAGCACGAGAACGCGTTGCCGCTGATCGTCACGCATGGCTGGCCGGGCTCGATCCTCGAGCAGCTGAAGATCATCGATCCGCTTACGAACCCCACGGCGCACGGAGCGAGAGCTGCGGATGCTTTCCATCTGGTGATCCCGTCGCTGCCGGGCCACGGGTTCTCCGCCAAGCCAACCGCGACTGGCTGGGATCCCGCCCGCGTCGCGCGCGCCTGGGTCGTGCTGATGAAGCGCCTCGGCTACACGCGGTTTGTGGCCCAAGGGGGCGATTGGGGTGCGGCTGTCACGCAGGCGATGGGCGAAGACGCACGTCCCGGGCTGCTCGGCATTCACTCCAACATGCCCGGCAGCGCTCCGCCCGATCTCGTGCCGGGGTTCCTACACGGCGACCCGCCGCCGCCCGACCTCTCAGCCGAAGAGAGAGGCGCGTACGGGCAGCTGAGCAACTTCTATGCCAAGCACGTCGCCTACGCACTCATCATGGGGACGCGCCCGCAGACGTTGTATGGGTTGGCGGACTCACCTGTCGATCTGGCGGCGTTCATGATTGACCACGGCGACGGGACAGGCCAACCCGGACTCTTGGAAGCGGTCCTCCAGGGGCACCCGCCGGGCGAGCTCACACGCGACGACGTCCTCGACAACATCACGCTCTACTGGCTCACCAACACCGGGATTTCCACGGCACGTCTCTATTGGGAGAACAAGGCAGGCTTCTTCGAGGCCAAGAACATCTCGCTCCCGTTTGCGATCAGCGTCTTTCCCGACGAGCTGTATCAAGCTCCGCGGAGCTGGGCGGAGCGGGCATATCCTGACAACCTGATCCACTACAACAGGGTCGACAAAGGCGGGCACTTCGCCGCCTGGGAACAGCCTCAACTCTTTTCAGAGGAGATGCGGGCGAGCTTCAGGTCACTGCGTTAGCTCATCGGGGATGGCGCCGCCGATGGTGGGGTCCCCTACGTCCGGGCCCCTGCTGGTCCGATTGGAGTGACGATCTCCGCGATGCTTGACTTGGCGATGGAAGGCGAGCTCCCTTCACTCGCCGGTGCGACCGGGTGGCTGAACTCGCAGCCCCTCGCGCCGGCCGAGCTCCGCGGGAAAGTGGTCCTCGTGAACTTCTGGACTCTGACGTGTATCAACTGGCTGCGCACGGAGCCGTACGTTCGTGGGTGGTCGCATGCCTACCGAAACGACGGGCTGGTGGTTGTCGGGGTGCACACGCCGGAGTTCTCCTTCGAGCACGAGGTCGAGCGCGTACGCCAGGCGACAAGGGAACGAGGGATCGACTACCCCGTGGCCCTCGACAACGACTACGAGGTCTGGGGCGCCTTCGACAACCACTACTGGCCAGCGCTCTACTTCATCGACACGGAGGGAATCATCCGCAACCACCACTTCGGCGAGGGCCGCTACGAGCATTCGGAGCGCGTTGTTCAAGGGCTGCTCGGCGTCGAGCGCGAGCTGGTGTCGGTCGAAGGGGTGGGCGTAGAGGCGGAGGCCGACTGGGAGCACCTGCGCACGCCCGAGACGTATCTCGGCTACACGCGCAGCGAGGACTTCGCGTCACCGGGAGGCATCGCACCGCACGAGCACCGCGTCTACCAGCTCCCAGAGCCGCTGAGCCTGAACAACTGGGGGCTCGCCGGCGAATGGACGATTGGGCGTGAGAACGTCGTGCTGGAGCAGGCCGGCGGGCGCATCGCCCACCGGTTCCACGCGCGCGACGCGAATCTCGTGCTGTCTCCCGGCGCGCGAGAGCCGATCCCGTTCCGCGTGCTCCTCGACGGCGACGCTCCGGGCCGGTCACACGGCGTGGATGTCGACGAGGACGGGGGCGGCTCGGTCGCCGACGGCCGCATGTACCAGCTCGTGCGTCAACGCGGCGACGTGCGCGAGCGCACGCTTGAGATCTCATTCTCACAGCCCGGCGCCGAGGCTTACGTGTTCACGTTCGGGTAGACAAGTCCGGCGCGAAGCACGCGTCGATCTCAGCCTTGGGGCTCGATTTGATCGCGAGTCGCGTGCAACCCACCTGACCTAGGTCATGGACTCTTGGCGGTGTCCGGTTGGGCGGCACCGGCGAAGAAGTCGATCAGCAATTGTGTGACGCGCTCGTGCTCGTCGTGATGGACCCAATGCGACGCGTCGGGCAGGCGCTCGACGCGGTCGAGGTTGGGGACGTCCTCGTGGTGAGGCTCGGCGAGATCTGGGCCGAGGTAGCGATCCTTCTCGCCCCAGATGACCAGGGTGGGGGCCGAGATCGGGTGAAGTTCCGTCTTGGTGCCCTTCGGCGGTCGCACTGCGGCGCGGTAGTAGTCGATCATCGCGGTCGCCGCGCCTTCCTGCGACCACGCCTCGATATAGCGATCGGTCTCCTGCTTCGTGTAAGGCGGCTGAGCGTCGCGCAGGAAGTGCTGGAAGAACTCCCAGTCTTTCGCGCGCACGTGGCGCTCGGGCAGGTCTGGGAGCGCGAAGTAGAAGAAGTACCAGGACCGCGCGAGCTGGCTGGGGTGGCGCAATCCCTCGTTGAGCTTGCGCGGATGGGCCGCGTTGAGGATGGCCAGACGGTCCACGACCTCGGGGTAGTTCATCGCCGCAATCCAGGCGGCGGTTCCGCCCCAGTCGTGGCCGACCAGCAGCGCGGACTCGGCGCCGCGCTCGCGGATGAGATCGCGCACGTCGGCGGCCAGCTTGCCGGCCGTGTAAGCCGCGACGCCGTCGGGCTTCGACGACAGGTTGTAGCCGCGCAGGTCAGGCGCGACGACGCGGAAACCGGCCGCCGCGAGAGGCGCGATCTGCAGCCGCCAGCCGTACCAGAACTCCGGGAAGCCGTGCAGCAGAACGATCAGCGGCCCATCGCCCGCCTCTACGTAGTGCAGCCTCACGTCACCGACCTCGGCGTAGCCGTCCCGAGGCTCGGTCCCGTCGTCCAGCACCAGTGGCGGGGGGTCGTTGACCAATCTGTCGTGGGCGCCGTTGTCGGTCGCGTGTTGTTCTTGTGTGCTCATCGTCATCTCCTGAGGTCGTTGTGGCGGGAGAAGCTCCCGCGTATCGAGATGCGTCGCGTCCTTGGCGCCCTGGTCACCTCTCCTGGTCGTCCTGCCCGCACGGCACTGCTCATGTCAACCTCCTCTTGTCGTCGAATCTGCGGGCCGCCCACTGCAACGTTCAGCGCAGCGAGCTGAACGCTGCCCGGAGCTCGGCCGAGAAGAGCTCCGGCTCCTCCCACGCCGCGAAGTGGCCGCCCCTGTCGGCCTCGTTGAAGTAGATGAGGTTGGGATACACCTTCTCGGCCCAGCTGCGCGGCGCCTGAAAGATCTCGCCGGGGAACACCGTAAAGGCCACCGGGAGCGAGACCTCAGGTGGCACCTGGCCCGCCGTAGCAGCTGCGCTTCGTTGTGACTCCCAGTACATCCGCGCGGCCGAGGTCGCGCTGCTCGTCAGCCAGTACAACGTGATGTTGTCGAGGATCCTGTCCCGGGTGAGGGCGCCCGAGGGATTGCCATCTACGAAGGCGCGTGAGATCTTCTCGTAGGCGTCCGCGTCATGGTCGAGCATCCAGGCTGCCAGAGCCACGGGCGAGTCCGTCAGCGCGTAGCCGATCGTCTGCGGCGTCTGGCCCTGCTCGGCGATGTAGCCCTTTTTGAACTGCGCCCTGAACGCCTCGAGCGCGGTGCGTTCCGTCTCCGTGAGCCCCTCCGGCTCAGGCGCATCGCCGAAGACCGCCGCCACCAGCTCGACCGGCGGCCTCCTGAGGAAGTTGAGGTGAATGCCCGCCAGCCCGGGCGGTGCTTGGAGCGCCATCGTGTCCGAGACGGCGGAGCCGAGGTCGCCGCCCTGCGCGACGTAGCGGGTGTAGCCGAGGCGCTCCATGAGCTTCGGCCAGGCCTGCGCGACATGCCCCGGGTCCCAGCCGAGTGACGCCGGCGCTTCCGAGAACCCGTATCCCGGGAGGGACGGCAGAACGAGCTCGAACGCGTCCTCGGCGGATGCGCCATGCGCGGTCGGGTCCGTGAGGGGACCCACGACCCCAAGAAGCTCGATGACGGAGCCGGGCCAGCCGTGGGTAATGATCAGCGGCAGCGCGTTCTCGTGAGGCGACTTCACATGGATGAAGTGGATGCCCAGGCCGTCGATCTCGGTCTTGAATTGCGGTAACGCGTTCAGCTTCGACTCGCACTTGCGCCAGTCGTGCTCTGTCGCCCAGTAGCGCATGAGCTTCTGGATCGTCGCCAGCTGCACGCCCTGCGACCGGTCCTCGACGAGCTCCCCGTGGGGCCAGCGCGTCGCGGCGATGCGGTGGCGGAGGTCGTCTAGGTCCTCCTCGGGGATCTCGACGGTGAAGGGGCGGATTGCGCCGCTTTCGGACTTCGCCTGATCGGCGGCGGCTGCTGGGGTCGATGCTGAGGCTTGCATCTGCAGCTCCTAATTCGCGACTTCGGCGGGGCCGGTGAAGGCCGTCGCTCGATTTCGGGGCGCAGATGGGGTCGAGGCACTCGGCGTCATCGCGCCGGGGCTAACCCTAAACAGCTCGCGGGAACAGGTCAAGCGCGGCAGGGATGCACCTGTCCTGAGACATCAGTCTCCGATGTCCCGACACATCACAAAAAGCGGATGAAGGGATTCGAACCCTCGACCTTCGCCATGGCAAGGCGACGCTCTAGCCAGCTGAGCTACATCCGCAGGGGCGCCCATTCTACCCTCAACGCGCTCGCCCGCGTGGGCGTGCGACCGACCGCCCGAGGCAGCGCGAACGCTTCGCCTAGCCCTTGAAGGTCGATCGGCCGGCGTCGCCGAAGGGCTCATCGCGCTCGCGCACGGCCTCGCGGAACCCGGCATCGGCGGCGCGCCGCTGGAAGGCGAAGCCCTCCGCCGTGTGACGGGTGATCCCGTCGAACACGGTTCCCAGCACCTGCGTGGCGTGAAGACCCTGCGAGTAGAGGGCCTGGTTCACGAGCAGCTTCATCATCATCAGCTGGTTCACCGGGACGCGGGCGATGCGCTCGAGCAGGATCTCGGTTCGCTCGTTCAGCTGGACGGCCGGCGGCGCCTCCACGGCGAGCCCCCACTCGACCGCCTCGCTCCCCGACAGCGAGTCGCCCGTGAAGAGCAGGCGCTTCGCGCGCTGGGCGCCAACGCGGTGAGCCCAGAGCGCCGTCGTCGGCGAGCCCCACACGCGCGCCGGCGGGTAGCCGATCTTCGCGTCCTCGGCGATCACGAGCAGGTCCGAGCAGAGGGCCATGTCGGTGCCGCCCGCGACGCAGAAGCCATGCACGCGGCAGACCACCGGCTTGCCGCACCTGAACAGGCTCATGAAGCCCTGCACGTTTCGGCTCATCATCGCGTAGTCGACCATCGGGTCCCACGTCCGGGACGGATCGTGGTTTGCCGCGACCACGCTCGCATCAAGCGGCGAGCCGGCCGGGGCGCCGCCCGCCGAGCGGTCCTCGCTGCCCATCCCCTCAGCGCTCTCGACGAGGTCGTAGCCACCGCAGAATCCCGAGCCGTTCCCGCTCAGCAGCAGAACGTGCACGGCGGGGTCGAGGTCCGCCCGCTCGACGCACTCGACGAGCTGCTCGACGAGGGCGCGCGTGATCCCGTTGCCGCGCTCGGGGCGGTTGAGGGTGATCCGCGCCACTCGCGCCGTGACGTCGTACAGGACCGACGGCGAGTCGCTCATCACAGCGACCGCGCCGCGACCCGCTGATCGCCGGCGGGCAGGCCAGAACACCCCGTGCGCATCGCGCGCACTCTACCGGCGAGATCGTCGGCCTCGAGGACCAGCCGCGCGGCGGGCGGCGCGCGGCCGGTGATGGCCGCTGGCATACTGCCTTCGGGATGCTGGGGGATCGATTCAACGCGCGCCTGTCGATGGCGATGCCCGCGGGCGCGCTCCGCGCGATGGGCAAGCTCAACGTGCCCATCTACCGGCTCACGCGAGGGCGACTGATGGGCAAAATCAGCCGCGCGCCCGTGCTGCTTCTCACGGCGACTGGCCGGCGCTCGGGCCAGCGCCGAACCGCTCCGGTCCTCTATCTGGAGGACGGTGACCGTCTCATCGTGGTCGGCTCGAACGCCGGCAACGCAAACACCCCGGCGTGGTCGCTCAACCTGCAGGCGAATCCCGATGCGGAGGTCGAGGTCTACGGAACGCACCGCCTCGTCCGGGCTCGGGTCGCCGAGGGCGACGAGCGGATGGACCTGTGGCGTCGTGCCAACGGCCAGTACGGCGGGTTCGACGAGTATGAGGCACGAACCTCGCGCGACATCAAGGTGTTCGTGCTCGAACCCCGCTCCTAGCCGTCGGGCGGGGCGACCCGCTCGCGGGCACGGGCACTCCTGCGCCGCTCGATCACGAACGCCGCCAGGCAGCCGACGAGAACGATCAGCGCGATCAGCCCCGTGATCGCCAGCCCCGGCGCGGCGAGGATCAAGATCAGCGCGCCCAGCAGGCCCAGACCAACGTCGACTCGCGCCAGATGCCGGCGCCGGCGGGCCACCCGTCTGCGCTCCAAGATCTGCTCCCGTCCCCTCAACCTGGGGTTCGAGGGCGCGCCGTTGCGGGCTTCCCGATCTTGCCGCTCGGCTGTGTTCATTGCCTCATCCTGCGGATGATCGAACGGGGAAGCATCCTCACGACCAGCATAAGCCAGCGCAGCGCGGGCGGCGCCCAAACGGTGCTCGCTCCGCGATCGAGCCCCTGCACGACGACCTTCGCGACGGCGTCGGGGGTCGTTGACAGAGGCGCGGGGTCCAGGCCCTCGGTCATCCGCGTTCGCACGAACCCGGGCCGCACGACCAGCACCCGCACCCCGTCCTCATGCAGGTCGTCTCCGAGTGACTGGGCGAGCGCATCGAGTCCCGCCTTCGAGGCGCCGTAGACGGCGTTTCCCCGGCGGGGTCGCTCGGCTGCGACGGGGAGAGCACGACGAGCGCTCCCCCTCCCCGCTCCCGCATGCCCTTGGCAGCGTGCATGAGGAGCGAACCGGAGCCCGCGAGGTTCACCCGCAGCACGTCGACCGCATCCGCGATCTCGCTCGGCATGCCGCCACGCTCACCGAGCTGGCCGACGGCGAGGATCGTGATGTCCGCTCCGCCCAGCTGCTCGAGCGCGTCGTCGAGGACCCCGGCATGCTGCTCGGTCTCGAGCGCGTCCAGCTGAAGCGTGAGGACGCGTGGGCATCCGGCTGCCTCGAGCCCCAGGCGTGCCTGCTCGAGCGCGTCCATGTCGCGCCCCACCAGGGCGACCTCGCGCGGGGCGCCGCGCTGCAGCTCGCGGACGATCGCAAGCGCGATCTCCGAGGTCCCGCCGAGCACCAGCACGCGCCGCCCCGACGAGCCGGCCTCCTCCGAGCGGGCAGGGCCTTCTCGCAGAGCTCGTGCCGGAGCGCGGGATCCCTCGCAGAGGCCGAGCCGTAACGCCAGATCCGAGCGCAGGACCCCTTCCGGGTCCACGCGCGTGCGCAGCTCGCGGAAGCGCTCCAGCTCGGGATACATGACCCCGAGCAGATCCGGGCGCAGCCTGATGTCCTTGCTCAGGTAGACGCGTCCGCCGCACCCAGCGATCAGCCCGTCGAGCTCGTCGAGCGCGGATGCCAGGCCCGGCGCGCCCGCGGGGATGTCGACGGCCAACGTCCATCCCTCGAGCGGGAAGGAGAGTGGGCCACCGAATGAGGCGCCCATGCGCTTGAACACCGCGAGGTAGACCGGAAGCCTGTGCCTGCGGAACAGCTCGAACGACGCCCTCAGCGCCTGCTCGGCGCCGATCGGCACGACGAACTGGTACTGCAGGAAGCCGGCCGGCCCGTACAGCCGGTTCCACTCGCCGAGCACGTCGAGGGGGAAGAAGTACGGCGCGAGGGCGAGCTCACGACCCCTCTCCACGCGCGGAGCGGCGCGCCAGCGAAGCTCGTTGAACGCGAGCACCGCCGAGGGCCGCAGCACGAAGCCTGGAAACCGGCGCGGCACCTCGAGCAGCGGTCCGCGCAGCCTCATCCCCTGGCGCGCTCGATCGTCCGCCCCCGCGGGCCGACCGTCGACCGCCGGCGCGGCCAGTGGATCGGAGCGGCTCACGATCGCGCGACCCATTCTCGCTCCGCCCGCCAGCATGTCGAGCCAGGCCACGGAGTAGCGATGCCCGTCCTCGGCTGCCATCAGCTCGAGCGTCTGCTCGAGCCCGTCGGTGCGATCGGTGTCCGCGATCACGCATGGCGGAAGCGGCACGGTACGCAGCGTGGCCTCGGTGACGACCCCCGTGAGGCCCATCCCTCCGAGCGTCGCGTAGAAGAGATCGCCGTCGCTGTCGGGAGAGAGCTCCAGCAGCTCCCCGGCCGGCGTGCAGAGCGTGAGCGACTCCACGTGCCGCGCCATCCCGCCGTCGCGATGATGGTTCTTTCCGTGGATGTCGCTCGCGATCGCGCCCGCGACCGTCACGTGCCGGGTGCCCGGAACGACCGGCAGCATCATTCCCTTCCGAGCAAGCGTCCTCAACAGCTCGTCGAGCGTCGCCCCGCCCTCGGCGCGGACGCGCCGGCGCTGCTCGTCGATCGAGTGGATCGCCCGCAGTCCCATCATGTCGATCACGGCACCGCCCTCGTTCTGGGCGGCATCGCCGTAGCTGCGTCCGGCTCCCCGCGCGATCACACCGCCGCGGTGAACCTCCTGGCTCCCGAGCAGCTCGGGCAGCTCTTGCGCCCTTCCCGGCCGCAGCACCCGCGCCCTGCTCGGATGCATGCGACCCCATCCCGACAGGGATCGCTCGGTGGCGATGGGCAGCACGCGCCGCTCGAGCTCAGTGGCCGACATAGACGCCGCCCAGGAACAGCAGCCCCCAGAGGAGGCTCAGCGCGAGCAGCGCCCGATCCCGCAGGATCAGCTCCTCGGGTGCCTGGGCAGCCCCTGCGCCGGCGAGGCTTGCGTAGCGCATGAGCCAGAGGACGAACGGGATGATCGACAGCCCGTACCAGAGCAGGTGCGAGCCCCGCGTGAAGGCCCACGAGACATACGCGATCGTCGCGAGCGTCGCCGCCCCTGCCAAGGTGAGGCGCAGGCCCCTCAGCGAGTAGCGCCGGAGCGTGGCGCGCTCCAGCCGCGGAACGACGGTCTCGCGCAGCTCGGCGTAGCGCTTGGCTGCGACGAGGAAGATCGCCCCGCAGGCCGTGACGATCACGAACCAGCGAGAGAGGTAGATGTCGGTGGCGACGCCTCCGGCGACGGTGCGCAGCACGAAGCCGGCTGCGATGGCGAGTATGTCGACGACGACGAGCCGTCTCCACCAGAGTGAGTAGCTCGTCGTCAGCGCCAGGTAACCCGCTGCGACTCCCGCCAACCCCGGCGTGATCACGGCGGCCAGCGCCAGCCCCCCGACGGCGAGCACCGCGCCCGCGATCACGGCGGTGCGAACCGAGAGTTCGCCGGCCGCTATCGGTCGCAGCCGCTTGCGCGGATGCAGGCGGTCCTGCTCGCGATCGCGCACGTCGTTGAACAGGTAGGTGGCGCTCGAGACCATGCACAGCGCGACGAAGGCGCCCGCGACACGCAGGGGCACGCCCGACCAGTCGATCGCTCCCGCGGCCAGCGGCGCGGCCAGCACGAGGAGGTTCTTGGTCCACTGCCGGGGACGCAGCGCGCGCAGGAGCACGCGCGCCGATCCGCGCCGCGACGGGCGCTCGGTGAGCTCGCTCGACGGTATCGGCAGCGAGACGCGCGAATCCGCGAACGCCGGCGGCTCGGTCTGCTCCTCGGTGGCGGGCGCCGCCAGTGCGTTGATGTTGAGCCTCGAGTGAAGGGGCAAGCTGCAGGACCTCCGGAGCTACCGTGCAGCATCACCCTTAAGGCCAGATCAGGGAACTGTGGCCGGCTGCCGGTAGCGCAAGGAATATCGCACATCGACCTGATGCCAAACCCCGCGGGACGCGTCGTGCATGTGCGACTTCACACATTCGCCGGCCGGGTGAAGGCGCTCCGGTGCGCCTCGCCGCTTCCGCTCCCCCTACAGTTACGAGGGCATGGAGTCGAGCACGGCGACACGTCCCAGACCTGCTCTCGGACGCCTGCGCAGCGACCCGCGCGCGGGCGTCAGCGGACCGCAGCGGATGCGGCGGATCGCGCTGATCGCCGCGGTCGTCGCGCTCATCCCGGTGTTCATCTCCTTCGCCTCGAGCGTCTCCGGACCGTCGAACTCGACGTTCGGGATCCGGGCGGTCGAGTGGCTCCGCGGCCACGGCGCCGCGGGCATCGTGTCCAAAGTCGAGTCGGCCTACTACTCGCTGACGGCGCCGAGCAAGGGCGGTCCCACGCTGCGGGCGCTCCCGAAAGTCGGCGCCGGGGGCGCGGCGGTCGTGGCCGCCGCCTACCGTCCGCCAAGCGTCGCGCCGCTGATCCATCCGGCGCTTCCGGGAGAGGGTGTCTGGCACGCCGCTCGTCGCTCACTTGAAGCCAACCCGCCGATCCTCGTCACGACGCTCCGCAACCAGACCGAATATCCGCGCGTCATCGCCGGGCTGGCGTGGATCGACGGCAAACGCACCACCCTCAAGCTGGTCCCCGGGCGTCAGGAGCCGGCCGTCGAAGAACTGCCGCGTGGTTCGATGCAGATTCCCACCGCCGGCCGCGCCAACCTGCTCGCCACCTTCAACAGCGCCTTCAAGCTCTCTGACTCCGGCGGCGGCTTCGCGCTCAACGGGCGGACGTACGCGACGATGCACGACGGCCAGGGGGCGCTCGTCGGCTACACCGACGGGCACTCCGACGTGATCGAATGGAACTACGGGTCGCGGGCGCCCAGCTATGTCGCGTTCGCCCGGCAGAACCTGCCGCTGATCGTCAACCACGGACGGACGAACCCGAACCTGAACAACGGCATCGAATGGGGGGCGACGCTCGGCAACGCGATTCTCGTCTGGCGCTCGGGCATCGGCGTCGACAGCCACGGCAACCTGATCTATGCGGCCGGCGACAACCAGACCGTCGGGAGCCTCGCGGCGACGCTCGTGCATGCCGGCGCGGTGCGCGCGATGGAGCTGGACATCAACTCCTACTGGGTGAGCTTCATCGACTATGGCCAGCCCGGCGCCCACAGCCCGAGCAATCTGCTGCCCGACATGACCCGCTCGGCGTACCGGTATCTCGAACCGGACGACCGGGACTTCTTCGCGATCTACTCGCGCTGAGCGGCTCTGCACCGGCACGTGGCGCCAGGTCGGCTACGCTGATCTGGATGCGGCTGTTCAGGGACAAGGCGACGATGGTCGAGCCCGGATCCGCACTGCCGGGGCGGTCCGAGGAGGTGCGCGTCCCGGCCCGCCACGAGGTCCTGGGCACGCCGCTGCGCGGCCCGCTCCCCGAGGGCGTCGAGACGGCGGTCTTCGGCATGGGCTGCTTCTGGGGAGCCGAGCGCATCTTCTGGCAGTCGCCGGGCGTCTATACGACCGCGGTCGGCTATGCCGGCGGAGCGACGCCGAACCCCAGCTACGAGGAGGTCTGCTCGGGGCGCACGGGCCACACCGAGGCAGTGCTCGTCGCCTACGACACGGCCGCCACCTCCTACGAGGACATGTTGAAGCTGTTCTGGGAGGGCCACGACCCGACCCAGGGGATGCGCCAGGGCAACGACGTCGGCACGCAGTACCGTTCGGCGATCCTGTGGCGCGACGAGGCGCAGCGGGAAGCCGCCGAGGCATCGCTCGCGGCCTACCAGGCGACGCTCTCAGCTGCCGGCTACGGCCAGATCACCACCGAGATAGCGCCGCTGGGCGAGTTCTACTACGCCGAGGACTACCACCAGCAGTACCTCGCCAAGAACCCCGGTGGGTACTGCGGCCTCGGGGGCACCGGCGTCAGCTGCCCGGTCGGCGTCGCCCGCGCCAGCTGACGGGCGCGCCGCTCGCCGCGCTCGTCCGTGCGGCGCTGCATGCAGCGTGGCGAGCGCACGCGCTCGCCACGCCGAACTGACGTGACGAACGCTGGGCGCGCCCACCCCGATGGGCGCGCCCAACCTCCAGCCTGCCCGTGTGTTACAGCCCCGCTGGCGCGGGCTCGGGCGGCTGCCACGCCGGCGGGTGCGGACCTCCGAGCGTCGGCACGTCCGACGGGTACACCTCGTTGCCGTGGATCGCGTGATCGCCGATCTCGAGCTCCTCGTCGGAGAGACGCAGGGGCAGGAAGATGCCGACCACCTTGAGGATGATGAACGTCATGATCCCTGTATAGGCGATCACCCAGCCGGCCGTCTCGGCCTGCCAGCGCAACAGCGTCCAGCTGCCGTGGATCACCCCGGCTTTCCCGGGCAGGTTCGACGCGCTGCCAACGCCGATGTACTCGACGATGTTCGGCTCCGCGAGGAATCCGACGAGGAGGCCGCCCACCAGTCCGGCGACCCCGTGCGTATAGATCACCCCCAACGTGTCGTCGACGCTTCGGAACATCGGCGCGCGGCTGAGGAAGCGGATCGCCATCCACACGAGCGTCGAGGCCACCACGCCGATCACGATCGCTCCGTATCCGTTGACGAACCCCGCGGCCGGCGTGATCGCGACCAGCCCGGTGATCATCCCGTTGACGGAGCCGATCAGCGATGGCTTGTCCCGGAAGATGTAGTCCCAGGCGATCCAGACCATCACCGCGACAGCGGTGCACAGGTTCGTGTTCAGCACCGCAGCGGAGGCGTTCGCGCCGGCGTAGTAGGAGTCGCCGCCGTTGAACCCGTTCCACCCGAGCCACAGCAGACCCGCGCCGACCATCACCATCAACAGGTTGTTCGGCGCGTCGACCTCGCGATCTCGCTGCAATCGCGGTCCGATGACGGCCGCGAAGATGAACCCGGAGACGCCGGCAGAGAGATGGATCACGTAGCCGCCGGAGTAGTCCAGCGCGCCGTGCGCCGCCCAGTAGCCGCCGCCCCAGATGAGGAACGCGTTGACGGTATAGACGAACGTGATCCAGAGGAGCACGTACGGGATCCACGCCTTGAAGTTGACCCGCCCGAGCACCGACCCGAGCGCCAGGATCGGCGTGATCGCGGCGAACACGAACTGGAAGTAGGCGAGCGTCGAGGTCGGGAAGTGGAACGGTGGACCTTCGGTGATCGACGGGATCACCGCTTCGCCCTCCTCGCCCACATGGCCGAGGATGCTCCCCCCTTCACCCCAGAACGTGCCCAGGAAGCCATGTGTGCCGAACACGCCCGAGCCGCTGTGCGCGATCGGGCTCCCGAAGCCCATCTTGAACGCCCACAGGCACCACGCGATCAGCGTCACGCAGAAGGCGACGAACGTGAGCATCATGCTGTTCACCGACCAGCGCTTCTGCATGACGCCTCCGTAGAGGACGGCCAGTCCCGGGACACTCATCAGCCCGACGAGGGTCGCCGCCGTCATCTGCCACGCGTTGTCGCCGGGGTTCAGCCACGATGGGTATGGCAACCAGTGCATATGCCTCCGTTCCTACAGTTTTCGGATGTGGCGAGCCTCCCCCAGGGCATGCGAGGCCGGTCCCACCTTCTTGGTGGGTTATGAAATCCGGCTTGCACAGGACCCGCTAGGGACATCCTGGCCAACACTTCCTCGGAGGCTTTGGACATTTGTCCAGACGCCGTCCGGTGGTTGCGAGATAGCGCCGACAGGCGCTCAGCGGCGCCCCGCGAAGGGGAATCCCGCCCTTCTGCAGGCAGTCCGCAGTTCGGCTTCGATCCCATGGAAGGTGCCCGACGCGCAGACGCTCCTCGCCCGCGAGCCGCAGGCGTGCAGCTGTGCGCCACCGAGCGTGCTCGCGAAAGTCACGTCGACGCAGTCCGAGCGCGAGCGGCCACCGGTGCTCAGCGCATATGCCCCGAGGCCGATCAGCCCGAGCACGAGAGCGCTCACGAGCGCCCCAACCACGAGCCTCTCGCGCCGCCCCCAGCGCAGCGGCTGCGACAGCCGCCGCGACTGTTCGAACATGATCATGTGCGGAGGAAGGCTACTGCGGGCCG
>DASZIU010000028.1:0-9604 GCA_035948815.1 Solirubrobacteraceae bacterium
CCCACGGTCGAGGGCTGGCAACCGGACTTCGGCTCACGGCAGGCGCTTCAGGTCCTGATCGCACACGGGCGCAGTGACCCGGTCATCGACGTGGGCTTCGCGCGCAGCGCGCGTGACCAGCTTCTGGCGGCCGGGCTGCACGTCGAGTACCACGAGTCCGACGCCGGCCACCAGATCGACGCGTCGCAGATCGCCGCCGCGAGGTCGTGGCTGCCGCGGACGCTGGGGGGCTGACCGGAGCTCGCCCGGAGCACCCTTCGCGCGAAGGGCCTAAGGTTGAGCGCGACACAGTCGCGGGATCAGAGGGAGGGACCGCTTGTCAGCCGTCACAGCATCGTCACGCCCCCCGATCGCCTCCAGGCGAGAGCTCGAGGTGATCGTCGTCGGCGCCGGAATCGGCGGAATCGCCGCGGCGATCGAGCTCCGCGACCACGGCATCACGGACATCACGATCCTCGAGCGAGCTCCGGAGCTCGGTGGCACCTGGTTCTACAACAGCTATCCCGGCGCGGCCTGTGACGTGCCGAGCCACCTCTACTCCTTCTCCTACGCAAAGCGGCGCGACTGGTCTCAGTTGTGCTCGCCGCAGGCGGAGATCCACAGCTACCTGCGCGACGTCGCCCGCGCCCATGGCGTTGACGGTCTCATCCAGGCGAACAAGACCGTGACGAGCTGCCGCTGGGAGGAGGAGAGCTGCAGGTGGTCGCTGCAGACGGCGGACGGAGACAGCTACGAAGCCGACGTCCTGGTCCTCGCGACCGGGCAGCTTCACCAGCCCGCGGTTCCGGGCATCGAGGGAATCGAGAGCTTCGAGGGCCAGAGCTTCCACTCGGCGCGGTGGGATCACGACTACCAGCTCGCCGGCAAGCGCGTTGCCGTGGTCGGCACGGGGGCGAGCGCTGTCCAGTTCGTTCCCGAGATCGCCGCGAGGGTCGAGCGGCTGGCCGTCTTCCAGCGCTCGCCGAACTGGCTTCTCCCGCGAAGGAACCGCCGCTATCCCGCGATCGTCAGGGAGGCGGTCAAGCGGATCCCGGGGTTGCAGGAGTTCCGGCGCAAATTCATGTTCGAGTACTGCGAGGCGATCACGCTGGCGATCCGCCACCCGCGCACGGTCGGACGGCTCGCCGGAGCCCGCTCGGCGTCCTTCATGCGCTCTCAGCTGAAGGACCCGGAGGTGCGCCGCAAGGCGTGGCCCGACTACACCTTCGGCTGCAAGCGCATCCTCTTCAGCTCCTACTTCCTGCCCGCGCTGGAACGGCCCAACGTCGAGCTCGTCACGGACAGCATCGCGCGCGTCGTCCCCGGCGGCATCGTGACCGGCGATGGAGCCACGCGGGAGTTCGACTGCATCATCTGGGCGACGGGGTTCAAGACGACCGAGTTCATGTTCCCGATGGCGATCAGCGGGCGCGGCGGCGCTGAGCTGCACGAATCCTGGTCCGGCGGCGCCCACGCCCACCTCGGGATGACCGTTCCGGCGTTCCCGAACATGTTCGTGATGTATGGGCCGAACACGAATACCTCGGGTGGCTCGATCATCTTCTACCTCGAGACGCAAGCGGCCTACATCCGCCAGGCGTTGCAGGCGCTGCTCGAGCGTCGCGCCGGCGCGATCGAGGTGCGCACCGAGGTCGAGGCGGCGAGCGACCGCGCGCTGCAGGCCCGCTTCGCCGGAACGGCCTGGACGGGCTGCGACTCCTGGTACAGGGACGCGAGCGGACGCATCGTCGCCAACTGGCCGGGATACATGCGCGACTACCTCGAGCAGACGAGGGAGCTCGACGTCGCCGAGTTCGACTTCATCGAGCTTCCCGAGCGCGCCCCGCTCACGGTCCGCGTCGAGGGCGAGTCGGGAGCGGTCAATGCATGACTACGTGATCGTGGGTGCAGGCTCGGCCGGCTGCGTGCTGGCCAACCGTCTCTCCGAGGACCCCACGGTGAAGGTGCTGCTCCTGGAGGCAGGAGGCAGGGACCGCTCGCTGAACGTGAAGATCCCGGCGGCCTTTCCCAACCAGTTCCACACGAAGCTCGACTGGGACTTCGCGACCGAGCCCGAGCCGCACGTCGACGGGCGCTCGCTGTACATCCCAAGGGGGAAGATGATCGGCGGCTCGAGCTCCATGAACGCGATGCTCTACGTCCGCGGCCGGCCGCTCGACTACGACGGTTGGGAGGCCCAGGGGGCCCCCGGCTGGGGGTATCGCGACGTCCTGCCCTACTTTCTGAAGTCCGAGGACAACGTGCGTGGCGCATCGGAGTTCCATGGCGCCGGCGGGCCCCTGCGCGTCAGCGAGCAGCGCTCGCCGCGTCCGATGAACCGGCGGTTCCTGCAGGCAAGCGAAGCGGCTGGGATACCGCAGATCCCCGACTACAACGGCCCCGAGCAGGACGGCGTGTCGCTCGCGCAGGTCACGCAGCGAAACGGGCAGCGCTTCAGCGCCGCCGACGCGTTCCTGCGACCCGCCATGCGCCGGCCCAACCTCGAGCTTCGAACCAACGTCACGGTGCTCGGCGTCGAGCTCGAGGGCAACCGTGCTGTGGGCGTGCGGCTGCGAGGGCGCCGGGGCCGTGAGGAGCTCGTCCGGGCCGACCGCGAGGTGATCCTCGCGGCGGGAGCGATCGGCTCGCCGCAGCTTCTGCTGCTCTCCGGCGTGGGCCCCGCCGAGGAGCTGCGAGCCGCCGGCGTCGAGGTCCGACACGACCTCGCCGGCGTCGGGCGCAACCTTCAGGACCACCCCTTCGTGACGATGATCTGGGAAGTCTCCGACCAGCGGACGCTCTACGGCGCCGACAAGCCCAAGCCGCTCGCCGAGTGGCTGCTCCGCAGGTCTGGCCCACTCAGCTCGACGGTCGCGGAGGTGTTCGCCTTCACGCGCACGCGCGGCGGACTGCCGGCGGCGGACATCCAGTTCCACATGGGCGCCGCCTTCTTCGAAGACCACGGGCAGGAGGAATACGACGGACACTGCATGGTGATCGCGCCCGTGCTCGTGAGCCCGGCGGCGCGAGGCCAGGTCTGGCTTCGCTCCTCGGACCCCCTCGCCAAGCCGCGGATCATCACGAACACGCTCTCCGAGCCGGCGGACGTCGAATCGCTGGTCGCGGGCATGCAGCTGGCGCGCGAGATCGCCGCACAGCCGGCGCTCGCGGAGATCGTGGTCAAGGACCTCAAGCCCGGAGCGCAGTACACCGATCGGGAGGCCCTCGAAGCCGATCTGCGTCGGCGGCTGATGCTGATCTACCACCCGGTGGGCACCGCCCGGATGAGCGACACGCACGAGCACGCCGTCGTGGACTCCCAACTTCGAGTCCACGGGCTCGAGGGCCTCCGCGTGGTCGACGCATCGATCATGCCCTCGATCACCGGCGGCAACACGAACGCCCCGACGATCATGATCGCCGAGAAGGCGGCCGACCTGATGCGCGGCCGAATCGCGAGCCGCGTCGAACGCGAGGCCCTCGCGTGACCCTCTCGATCAACCACCATCGCGAGGGCTCCGGACCTCCGCTCGTGCTGCTCCACGGTGTGGGTCACCACTGGCAGGCGTGGCGGCCGGTGATCGAGCTGCTGAGCGACGACTTCGATGTCATCGCCTGCGACTCTCCCGGCTTCGGGCGCTCCTCGCAGCTGCCGCCGAGCATCGAGCCGAACATCGCCGCCTATGTCGACGCCTTCGAGTGGTTCTTCATAGAGCTCGGCCTCGAGCGCCCCCACGTCGCCGGAAACTCGATGGGCGGGGCGATCGCGCTGGAGCTCGCGCGCCGTCGAGCCGTTCGCTCGGCGACCGCCTTCTCCCCCGCCGGCTTCTGGACGCCGTTGGAGCTGCGCTTCGCGCAGATCTCCCTGGGCGCGCTCGCGAAGCTCCCCGCAGCGCTTCGCCCGGCGGTCCTCGCGCTCGCGCGCCGACCAGCGGGGCGTCGCATGCTCTTCGGCCAGCTCTTCGGCTATCCGGAGCGTCTTCCCGAGGATGAGGCCGTCTCGGCACTCCGGGACGCATGGGCCGCGCCGGCGTTCAACGGCGTTCTCGACGCATTCGCCGGTTACTCGTTCGCGGACCCCGATGAGCTGCGGAGCGTCCCGATCGCGATCGGCTGGGGCAAGCTGGACCGCCTCTTGATCCACAGGCTGCAAGCTCCCCGAGCTCGCGCGATGCTGCCGTGGGCGACGCATGCGACGCTCGGCGCCGGGCATGTGCCGTTCTTCGACGACCCGCCGGCGGTCGCCGAGTTCATCCGCGTGGGCGCGAGCGCGGCTCCGGTCCTCCGGCGTGCACGCCTGGCGCCCGCCGACGGCGGCCACGTCTGACTCGCGACCGCACCGTCGCGCCGCCGCCAATAGCCTCGCGCGGGTGAGCGCCCGCCGGATCACCGTCGCCATCCCCCGTCCGGCCCGCGTGGAGGTCGACTCGCCCCGCGCCGGGGTCGGCGCCAGCGCCGGCGTGTTCGTCGCCGCGCTGCTGGCGTTCCTGGCGATCGGGGCGGCTCTCCCCGTGCTGCCCGGCTTCGTCCGCGGCCCACTCCACGGCAGCGACCTCGCCGTCGGCGTAGTGGTGGGCGCATTCGCGGTCACCGCCGTCGTCTTCCGGCCACTGGCTGGGAGGCAGGCGGACCATCGCGGCCGGCGGATCGTGCTGGTCGCGGGCGCCCTGGCGATGTCGCTCGGTGGTGCGCTGTACCTGCTCTCCTCGAGCGTCCCGGCGCTCGTCGGAGCACGCCTGGTCGTCGGCATCGGCGAGGGCGCCGTCTACACGGCGGGGGCGACGTGGGCCGTCGATCTCGCCGCCGACGATCGACAGGGGCTCGCGCTTGGGCTGTTCGGCCTGTCGGTGTGGGGCGGGCTCTCGCTCGGACCCCTGGCAGGAGAGCTGCTGCGCGCGCATTTCGGATATGACGCGGTGTGGATCCTCACGGCCGCGCTCCCGCTCGCGGGCGCGATCACCGCAGCGCGCCTGCCGGAACCCCCGCGCAGCGCTCCGGCGGGCGGGCCCGGGCCGCTGGCGTTCGTTCCGCGAGCGGCACGGCGCCCGGGCCTCGCACTCGCGCTCGCGAACTTCGGGTATGCGGCTCTGGCCGGGTTCGTCGTGCTGCATCTGCACGCCCGGGGGATCGGCGGCGGCGCGACCGTGTTCACGGCGTTCGCCGTTGCCGTGTTCGCGAGCCGCCTGATTCTCAGTCGCGTGCCCGACCGCGCGGGAGCCAGGCGCACGGCCACCGTGGCGGGGCTGCTGGAGGCGGCGGGACTGCTGGTCATCGCGCTCGCGGGCTCGCTCGTCGTGGCGCTGATCGGCGCCGTCGTCGTGGGCGTCGGCTTCTCGATGCTGTTTCCCTCGCTGGCGCTGATGGTCGTGGGTAAGGTCGGAGAAGACCGTCGCGGCTCGGCGCTCGGAGCCTTCACCGCGTTCTTCGACATTGGCGTCGGCCTGGGAGCTCCGCTCGCCGGGATCACGGCCTCGCTCGCCGGCTACCCGGCCGTGTTCGTCCTCGGCGCCGTCGCCGCTCTAGGCACGGCGGTGCTCGCGGCCAGCACGCAGCGCCCCGTCCGCCTGGCGTAGGGCTCGGCCGGACACGCTCGAGCACCCCTCGCGCGAGTGGAGCTGGTACCTGCGGAGCGAGTGCCGTCGCGCGATGCGCCTGAGAGCGTGCCCCGAGCTCGGCGCAGCCGCCGGCTGCTCGGCTAGATTGCCGGCATCATGATGAGCAGGAGGATGCCGCTGGCGCTCGCAGTCGGCGCGGCGCTGTTGACACTCCCGTCGGCCTCACAGGCTCGGAGCGCTCCGCAGACGCTCAGGCTGAGGGCATCGGTCCCGGCCGCCGGGGACATCACGATCCTCTCCTTCGAGCTGAGCATCGGCGGGGAGGGCAGGCGCCACCGCCGCCAGGCGGTCTCCCTGAAGCTGGTCACCCACAAACAGCCCGGCGTCTTCGCGCAGGTGCGAATTCACGCCGTCCCTCACCGTCCGGGGCGCTTCCTCGGGGTGCTCGAGATCTTCCACCTCGCGACGGCCCACAAAGCGGCGTGGGGCTCCCCGGCGGATCGCGTCCCGGCCTCGGCGCGGTCCGCGGGGGTCGTCGACGAACTGGCCGTCACGGCGCGCAACGAGCACGTCATCCGCCATGTTCTGAAGGCGAACATCATCGCGCTGGCGGAAGCCCATCACCTCGGCCCGGACGAGTTCTGCATGCCCACCTCGCTCGAGACCTACCTCCGCGGCAACGCGGTCATCGGTGGGGCGTTCGGCCTCGCGGGGCCGCTGGCCAATCTCCCCACGACCGTGGACCTGACCTCGCTCGGCGAAGACGCGATCGAAGAACTTTGCGACAGCGAGGAGGACTACGAAGAGGGTGACTTCCTGAGCGACGACGAGCAGGAGTACGCGGGGCTCGAAATCCTCTACCACGCGCTCGGACGGCCGATGACGGCGGTCGCGCCGACGAGCGCCTACCACGTCCTGCTGAGCGGCGGCTGGTCGTTCGAAGGCCCCGGCGAGGTCAAGCTGACGGGGATGCTCTACGGCGTCTCGAGCGGCTACCCGCTCGCCCACTCGGCCGACTCGACCAACCCTGTGGACGCAATCAAGGTCGTGGTGCCGGCGGCCGGCGCAAGCCCGCGTGCGGTGACGAACTACATCTGCCCGGCACAGCTGCCGAGCGCGGCGGTCACGACGACCAGCAGGCCCAACGACACTCTGGTGTGCAGCGGAGGGTCGCTGCCGATCGGCGCGCAGTTCACGCTCAACGTCCAGACGGTTCCGCTCCCGGCAAGCGGCATGGGAGGCCAGCTGATCGTCCACCAGGACGGCGCCTACCTGGCCCCGCTACAGATCAGCGGCCCCTGACGTCGGCGCGGCGCACCGCTCAGGCCCCGCGCTCGGAGACCTCGATCCACACCAGGCGCGGTCGTGAGCGCGGGGTGTTGTCGGCTCGCCGCGGGTAGACCAGGCGGCGCGTCGGCACCGCCAACCCGTGGATGTCGCGATGCTCGAAGCAGTAGTGGGCCGCCCTTGCCCACTCGCCGAACGGCTCTGCCGTGTAGTCGTGGCGGCGAATCAGACCTGCCGCGTCGATGTAGAAGACCTGCTCGTGGCAGTGCGTGTGGATGTCCGCCGGGAAGCTCACGGCCAGGCGCCGCCAGCGCTCTCCCTGCTCGACCCACGGTTCGAGCTCGCGCAGCTCATAGCCCTCGCGCCCGAAGACGAACGGCGTCGAGATGTACGTCCAGATCGCGTAGGCGCCGAAGTAGAGGATGTCGAGGCGGTCCCACCAGAGCCGATGGCGTAGGTCGCCGAACGCGCTGCGCGGGTCCGCGCGCGCATCCGTGACCGCGCCTTCGTCGGTCTCGATGCGCACGCCGCCCCCCTCCTCGAGCACGCCTCGGCTTCCCTCTGCCGGGTAGCCCTCGAACACGACTTGCTGACCGGTCGTGCGCACGCGGACCTCCACGCCGCGCACAGCGTGTCCCTGCAACTTCGACGCGAAGGCGAACCCGCCGGAGGAGAGGCGCACGACGATCTCCTGGGCGCTCTCCCATGCGTCGATGCCGCCGTGACCGGCGATTGCACGCTGAGCGAGCTCGAGCCCGTCGCCGATCACCATGGCGGGCTGGTGATCGGGAGCCGCCATGGGCCGCAGTCTGACACCCGCCCGCGCACGCGGCTCGCTCGTGGGGGGATCTCAACTCACGAGGGCGACGAGCTCGTCGCGCACCGCGGCCAGCGGCTCGAGGTCGCGGCTTGCCCTCGCGAGGATCAGCGCGCCCTCGACGGCCGCCAGGGCGAGCATGGCGCGGCGCCTGGCCGTCGTCGCATCGTCGCCGGCAGAGAGAAGGCGCTCCTGAAGTACATCGATCCAGGACTCGAACACCTCGGCGGCGGTCGCCCGCAGTGCCTCCGAGCGCGACGCGGCCTCGAGGGTCACCGTCGCGATCGGGCAGCCGTCCCTGAAGCCCGAGCTCTCGAGCCCCTGCGCGAGCGCATCGACGAGCGCGCCGAGCGCCTCGCCCAGATCCGACTTCGAGCCCATCAATGACGCGATCGCGGCTCGCAGCTTGGTGCCCTCGCGCTGCATCGCCGCGAGCGCCAGCTCCTCCTTGCCGCCCGGAAAGTGAAAGTACAGCGAGCCTCTAGGGGCGCCGCTGCTTGCGACGATCTCGTTCACGCCGGTGGCCTCATAGCCCTGGCGGCGCAAGAGGACGCCCGTAGCAGCGACGAACGCGTCACGCGAGGAGCGGGATGTCTTCTGGGGGCGGGACGAATCCTGGCTCACGCCGGTACTATATCGACCGGTCTACATAGAGAGGAGTGCACGTGCGACAACTCACCTACACCGCGCCGAAGGAGCTCGAGTGGCGCGAGGCGCCCGACCCCCATCTGACCTCAGACCGCGGCGCGCTGGTGCGCCCGATGGCCGTCGCGACCTGCGACCTGGACGCGCTGATCATCGACGGCACCTCGCCGTTCCCCGCCCCGTTCCCGATCGGGCACGAGTGCGTCGCCGAAGTGGTCGACGTCGGGGATGCCGTCTCCTCGCTCGCGCCAGGCCAGCTCGTGAGCGTCCCGTTCCAGATCTCCTGCGGCGCCTGTGCCTCCTGCCGGCGCGGGCGAACGGGCAACTGCGAGGAGGTCGCCTTCATGTCGACCTACGGCTTCGGCCCCGCCGTCCAGGATTGGGGCGGCTTCCTCTCGGACCTCGTACCCGTCCCCTATGCCGAGCACATGCTGGTCCCGGTGCCCGCGGGCCTGCAACCCGCCGACGTGGCGAGTGCTTCCGACAACATCAGCGACGCGTGGAGGGCGGTCGGCCCGCGCCTGGCGGAGGAGCCCGGCGCGCCGGTGCTCGTCGTCGGCGGGGCCGGGCCCGGCTCGATCGGCCTCTACGCGGTCGCGCTCGCGGTCGCGCTCGGCGCCCAGTCGGTGCTCTACGTGGACGCGGACGACGGACGGCGCCGGATCGCCGCTGAGCTTGGCGCCGAGGTGCTCGGCGAGATGCCCAAGCGGGCCGGCCCGTTTCCGATCACGGTGGATGCGAGCGCCGACCCCGACGGCCTCTCGCTGGCGTTGCGCTCGACGGCGCCGGACGGAGCCTGCACGAGCGTGGCGATCTATTTCGGCGAGCAGCCAGCGCTTCCGATGCTCGCGATGTACACCAAGTGCATCACGTTCAGAACCGGCCGCGCTCACGCACGTGAGGCGATGCCTCACGTGCTCGAGCTTGCGGCGTCCGGCGCCCTTCACCCTGAGCTCGTGACAACGCGCGTCGTGCAGTGGGAGGAAGCGATCGACGCCCTGCTCGAGAGGGGCTGGACCAAGCTCGTGATCGAGCGTTGAGGCCGCGCTGCCGGCCGGTTGCGCGGAGCGGCCACACGCGTCACCGCAAGAGGTCACTGGCGTGGAACGTGAACATCCGCTCGGCGTCGATCCGCGCTTGCGGCCGGTCGAGGTCCTCCGGCGTCTTGCGCACGCGTCATGGGGAACCAGATCGCGAGGCTGTTAGCGTCGGGCCATGACCGTGCGAACGGGCGTCCCGGAGATGGCCCGCGAGGAACTCTCCGACCAGCCCGATTTCGATGGCCGGCACCTGCGCCGGAGGCTGCTCATCCTGGCCGGGG
>DASZIU010000029.1:0-17417 GCA_035948815.1 Solirubrobacteraceae bacterium
GCCGATGTGCGAGAAATGCAAGATCATCCGTCGTCACGGGGTGGTGCTGGTGATCTGCCAGAACAAGCGTCATAAGCAGCGTCAGGGGTGATCGGCTAGGTGGCACGCATCGCCGGTGTGAACCTGCCGCTGAACAAGCGCTCCGAAATCGGCCTCACCTACATCTTCGGGATCGGCCGCTCGAGGGCGATCGAGATCCTCGCCAAGGTCGGCGTGAGCCCCGACACCTACGTGCGCGACCTCACCGAGGACGAGGTGGCCAAGCTGCGCGACGCGATCGACGACGGACCCCCCGTCGAGGGTGATCTGCGGCGCGAGCGCTCGCAGGACATCAAACGACTGCAGGAGATCGGCTGCTATCGAGGGCTGCGCCACCGCCGTGGCCTGCCCGTGCGCGGGCAGAAGACGAAGACCAACGCGCGCACCCGCAAGGGTCCCAAGCGGATGCAGGTGGCGGGCAAGAAGCGGGCAGGTAAGAAGTAGTGCCGGCTGCTCCAAAACGTGCCCGCGGGCGGCGCAAGCCGAAAAAGAACATCCCGATCGGGCAGGCGCACATCAAGACCTCCTTCAACAACACGATCGTCTCGCTCACGGACACCGCAGGCAACGTGATCGCGTGGGAGTCGGCGGGTGGCGCCGGTTTCAAGGGATCGCGCAAGTCCACCCCGTTCGCTGCGCAGGTGACCGCCGATGCGGCCGCTCGCAAGGGGCTCGAGCAGGGGCTCCAGAAGGTCGAGGTCTACGTCAAGGGCCCCGGCTCCGGTCGCGAGACCGCGATCCGCTCCCTGCAGGCCGCCGGCCTCGAAGTCACCGGCGTCAAGGACGTCACGCCGCAGGCGCACAACGGCTGCCGCCCACGCAAGCGGAGGAGGGTCTAGCGATGGCTCGTGAAACCGGACCGCAGTGCAAGCAGTGCCGCCGCGAGGGCCAGAAGCTGTTCCTCAAGGGCGAGCGCTGCCTGACCGACAAGTGCGGCGTCGAGCGCCGCTCCTACCCGCCCGGCGAGCATGGTCGCGGCCGCATGAAACAGAGCGAGTACCGCGTTCAGCTTCGCGAGAAGCAGAAGGCTCGCCGCTACTACGGCGTTCTGGAGAGGCAGTTCCACGGTTACTACGAGAAGGCCTCCCGCCAGCCCGGGATCACCGGTGAGAACCTGCTCGCGCTGCTCGAGAGCCGGCTTGACAACGTCCTCGTCCGGCTGGGCTTCGCGGCCTCCCGTCGCCAGGGGCGCCAGCTGATCCGCCATGGCCACTGGACCGTGAACGGGCGCCGGGTCGACATTCCCAGCTATCAGGTGCGCCCCGGCGATGTCATCGCAATCAAGGCGGACACGCCGGCGACCCAGGTGGTCAGGGACGCCACCGAGCTCACCGGACAGATCCCCGCGTGGCTGCAGGCCGATCACGAGTCCCTCACGGCCAAGGTGCTGCGCAAGCCGGAGCGACGCGAGGTCGCCGCCCCGGTGCAGGAGCAGCTCATCGTCGAGCTGTACTCGAAGTAGTAGGCATTTTCACCGTCGCGGCCTCACGGCCACGACGACCAGAGCCGGCGTCCGACGACGCCGGTGCGACACCAAAACGACGTTAGGACTCTGATGCTCGACTTCCAAATTCCCCGGATCACTAGCGAGTCCGTGGAGCAGAACCGTGGCACGTTCACAATCGAGCCGCTGGACCGCGGATTCGGCTACACCTTCGGCAACTCGCTGCGCCGCGTGCTGCTCTCCTCGCTCGCCGGCGCCGCCGTCACGAGCGTGCGCATCGAGGGCGTCGCGCACGAGTTCTCGACGATCCCAGGCGTCAAGGAGGACGTCACCGACATCGTCCTCAACCTCAAGGGCGTGGTCTGCCGGATGCACTCCGACGCAAGCGAGGTCGAGGCTCCGCTGGTCGTGACGGGCCCCGGGGAGATCACCGCCAAGGACATCGACCTGCCGGCGGGCGTGGAGATCCTCAACCCCGATCTGCACATCGCCACGCTCGAGAAGAAAACGAAGCTCGAGCTCTACATGACGATCGGCCGTGGCCGGGGCTACCGCCCGGCCGAGGAGAACAAGTCGGCGGATCAGCCGATCGGCGTGATCCCGATCGACTCGATCTTCTCGCCCGTCCGGCGCGTCGCCTACGCCGTCGAGCAGGCGCGTGTCGGCCAGAAGACCGACTTCGACAAGCTCACCCTCGACATCGAGACCGACGGCTCGATCGACCCGCAGGCCGCGCTTCGCGAGGCGGCCGAGCTCTTGATCTCCCAGCTTGCGATCTTCACCGACGCCGACCGCATCCAGGAGCTGCGTGCGGCGCCGGGCGGGCAGCTCGACGGACACGGCCTGGCGGTCGGCGGCGGCGGAGCGCCGGCGCTGCAGGGCGAGGAGTACGGGATCCTGATCGAGGAGCTCGAGCTCGGAGTCCGCTCCTACAACTGCCTCAAGCGGGCCGGCATCCAGACGGTCGGCGACCTGATCTCCAAGTCCGAGGCTGAGCTCAACGCGATCCCGAACTTCGGCAAAAAGTCGATCGACGAGGTCATCGAGACGCTCCACGCACGAGGCCTGAACCTCCGCCAGGACTAGACTGCACCGGCGATGCGCCACCAGAAGACACGCAACAAGCTCAGCCGCGATTCGGCGCACCGCAAGGCGCTGTTGATGAACCTCAGCAAGGAGATCATCGAGCACGAGCGGATCAAGACGACCGAAGCGAAGGCCAAGGCCGTCAAACCCGAGATCGAGCGGCTGATCACGCTGGCGAAGCGGGGAGACCTGCATGCTCGCCGCCAGGCGCTCTCCACGCTCTCCCAGGACAAGTTCGCCGTGCACAAGCTGTTCGAGGAAGTCGCTCCGCGCTACACCGAGCGCAACGGCGGCTACACGCGAATCCTCAAGCTCGGCCCGCGTCGCAGCGACTCGACCGAGATGGTCTTCATCGAGCTCGTCTGACCCGTCCGGGCGAGCGGATGCCCGCGTTCACTCGTCGACCTTCCCCTCGGCCTCCTCGGCTTTCTCGCCTGCCGCGACGATGTCGCCGTCGGTGAACAGCACGCCTTTCAGCGCGACCCGCCACTTCGGGGAGCGGCGGTTCAGGTACTCGAGGTCCATCGCGAAGTGCTTGAACTCCTCGTGCTGGGCGTTCTGCATGATCGCGCGCGCCTGCGCGTCGGCCTCGACCGATATCCGCTGCTCATACCAGCCGATCGCTTCCGCCTCCTCGGTCAGCGAGGCGATCATGCGGGCGAAGGTGCGAGTCTCGGCACTGAGCTCCCGGGCCGGCTCGTGGTACTGGTCGAAGCCCATCGTTGGTCCTCCTGTCGCTGGGGTGTCCACTGCCGCGGCGAGATCGAGATCCCGTGGGTGCGCCCGATGCTACCCGCGGGCGACGGCCCCCAGACGCCCCTCCCGGCGCCGCCCCTCGGCGCCGGCCCCGGCGCGATGATCACCAAGCTCACGCTCGAGTACGACGGCGGCGGATTCGCCGGCTGGGCGCGCCAGCCGGGCGAGCGCACGGTCGAGGAGGAGCTCGAGCGGGCGCTGCGCAAGGTCCTCGGGGACTCGGGCGCCGACGGGAGCCCGCTGAGGCTACGGGTCGCGGGACGCACAGACCGCGGCGTGCACGCCTGGGGGCAGGTGGCCAGTTATGCGCATGAGGCGGTCGATCCGCTGCGCCTGAACGGGCTGCTCGACGAGGACATCTCGGTGCTCGCCTGTGAACCGGCCCCCGAGGGCTTCGACGCCAGGCGCGACGCCCTCAGCAGGACCTACTGCTACCGCGTACTGACGCGGCGCACGCGCAGCGTCTTCGAGCGCGACCGCGCCTTCTGGTCGCCCGGGCGCCTCGACCGCGAGCTGCTGCTGCAGTGCGCCGCCGCGCTCGTCGGCACGCACGACTTCACCGCCTTCACCCCCTCCGAAACCGAGCACTCGCACTTCGCCAGCCGGGTCGACCGCGCCGAATGGATGATCGACGGCGAGCTGCTCGAGTTCTGGATCGAGGCCGACAAGTTCCTGCGCCACATGAACCGCGTGCTCGTGGGCACGATGCTCGACGTGGCCGCCGGACGCACTCCGCTCGAGCACTTCCGCGGCCTCTTGGAGGGCAGGCCCCGCGCGCTTGCCGGACGCACGGCGCCCGCGCACGGGCTCGCGCTCGCGAGCGTCAGCTACCGCGACGGTTGAGCGGTCGCCGAGGCAGCGGCGCTCGAGCGCTCGGCCCCAGGTGGATCGGCGTCCTCGCCGGCCTGACGGCGGGCGACCTCCGCGCGCACCAGTGGCGCGACCTGCGTGCCGAAGAGCTCCATCGAGCGCAGCACGTCTCGGTGCGCGACGGCGCCGACGCTCATCTGCGCGACGTAGCGGTCGTGTGCGAACAGCTCGTGCTCGAAGAGCAGCTTCTCGGCGACCTGCTCTGGCGTGCCGACCGCGAGCGCGCCGCTCGGCGCGCGCAACGCTTCGTACTCCCGCCGCCCCGCGGCCGCCCAACCCCGCTCGCGCCCGATGCGATTCATCATCGCCAGATAGGCGGGCGCGAATGCCGCGTCGGCCTCCGAGGAGCTGGCCGCGACGAACGCGTGGGTGTTGATCGCGAGCTTCGTCACGGCCGGATCGTGCCCCGCCTGCGCGCCCGACTCGCGATACAGCTGCACGAGCGGGGCGAAGCGCGCCGGGCCGCCGCCGATGATCGCGAGCGTCAGCGGCAGTCCGAGCGTCCCGGCCCTGACGACCGACTCGGGCGAGCCGCCGACCGCGACCCAGACCGGGAGGGGATCCTGGACCGGGCGCGGCCAGACCCCCGCATCCTCGAGCGCCGGGCGGTGGCGCCCCGACCACGTCACGTGAGTCTGCTCGCGCAAGGCGAGCAGCAACTCGAGCTTCTCGGCGAAGAGCTCGTCGTAGTCCTCGAGGTCGTAGCCGAAGAGGGGGAAGGACTCGATGAACGACCCCCGGCCCGCCATGATCTCGGCCCGCCCGCCGCTGAGCAGGTCGACCTCGGCGAAGGCCTCGAAGACCCGCACGGGATCGTCGGAGCTGAGGACGGTCACGGCGCTCGAGAGGCGGATCCGCTCGGTCCTCGCCGCGATCGCCCCCAGCACCACGGCCGGCGATGAGACGAGGAAGTCGCTGCGGTGGTGCTCGCCGACGGCGAACACATCCAACCCGAGCTGGTCTGCGAGCTCGGCCTCCTCGATCAGATCCCGCATGCGCTGTTGAGGGCTGATCCCGCTGGCGAGATCGGCGAAGGTCGCAAGCCCGAGTTCCATCCCTGAAGCCTAGCGTGCAATGATTGCGTGCGCAACTACCCTTCGGAGCAGTGTCGGTGGCGGGACGATCGCCGCCTGTCGCCCCACTGGAGCAGGTGCGGGCCAGCTGACGGGACGCGCCGCCGGCCCAGAGTGCGACGCCGTCGTCGGCACCGGCGGGCCGGTGGTCCGCGTCGCACTGTCCCCCGGCCGATGCGAGTACAGTCCGCACGAAGGACACTCCCCCGTGAGCGCCGGAACAGGAGATCGACGTGTCCACGCCAAGCCAAGATGACGGGGTCAGCTATGCGGCCGACGTCAGGCCGCTCTTTCGCGAGCGAGACCGCGAGTCCATGCTGTCCCACTTCGACCTATGGGCCTATGACGACGTCAGCGAGCACGCCGCCGCGATCCTGGAGCGCCTCGAAGAGGGGACGATGCCCTGCGATGGCGCCTGGCCCGAGGATCGAGTCGATCTGCTCCGCCGCTGGGTGGCGCAGGGAACTCCCGCCTAGTCTCAGTTGAGGTGGAGCTGCCAGTCGGCGGGCACGGCGCCGGCCGGCCCAGGCACGGGCTGGTCGGCCGGATGACTGTCGGGCGCGGCCAACACGGGTCCTTCGAAGAACTCGTCGGAGCGGAAGTCGTAGAACCACTCCTCCTGCGGCTCGAAGCTCTGGATCACGGGGTGTCCCGTGGCCGTGCCGTGGGCGCGAGCATGCTGGCTGGGCGAGTTGTCGCAGCATCCGACGTGCCCGCAGGTCGCGCAGCGGCGCAGGTGCAGCCACCAGCCCGGAGACGCACCGGCCAGGCACTCCACGCAGCCGGTCCCGCTCGGCGGGACGCTCGGGTCGATCTCGCTCGCAGACGTCACAGATGTATTGTCGCTCGCCTGGGGAGCTTTCGCATCCCCCACCGGATGGTTCGAGGCGGATGGCGCCGGCCGGCGCGGGATGGAGGGGGGCGGAGTGGCCAATCGCACTGTCCCCTGGCCGATGCGAGCACGGCCCCGGGCAGGTGAGAATCGGCCGAGTACCCGGGCCGACGAACGAACCAGGAAAGGAGAGGCACAGATGAGCAAGATCTTGGTTGTCTACTACTCCGCGACCGGCCATGTTCACAAGATGGCCGAGGCGGTCGCACGAGGTGCCTTGGACGCCGGAGCCGAGGTCCGCACGCGGCGCGCCGCCGAGTTGGCATCGGAGGAGATCATTCGCCGTCAGGATGCTTGGCACGAGCACTACACGGCGACGGCCGGCGTCGTACCCGAGGCGACCCTCGATG
The DNA here is from genome assembly GCA_035948815.1 of Solirubrobacteraceae bacterium. GTDB lineage: Bacteria > Actinomycetota > Thermoleophilia > Solirubrobacterales > Solirubrobacteraceae > Palsa-744. Next base: position 6,511 of record DASZIU010000029.1, read on the forward strand.
ACCTGGAGTGGGCGGACGGCTTCGCGTTCGGCACCCCCACGCGCTTCGGCCTTCCGGCCTCGCAGCTGAAGCAGTTCATCGACGAGACCGGTCCGCTCTGGATCCAGGGCGACCTCGCCAACAAGGTCGCGACCTCGTTCACCAGCTCATCCAATGCCCACGGCGGGCAGGAGTCGACGATCCTGGCCCTCAACAACGTCTTCTACCACTGGGGATGCCTGATCGTGCCGCCGGGATACACGCACGCAGTGCTCTATGAGGCGGGCGGCAATCCATATGGGACCTCATATCCCTCCGGACTGGAACACAACAGCGCCGTGAGCGGCGAGGCACTCGCCGCGGCCCACTATCAGGGACACCGTCTGGCGGTGTACGCGGAGCGCCTCGTGTCCGGATACGGCGGCCGCGACGGCGCTGGATCGCTCGGCGCGGCAGCGCCCTACGAGCCGCCGAGCGACTACGCGGGCGGGCAACGCTGAAGATCCGGGGCAGGGGAGGCCAGGCCTCCGAGGCAGGCGGCGACGTCGAGCCTCTCGACGAGGTCGTCGATCATGTCCGCGGGCCCTTGGGGGGCCGCCTGATCCTCGAGTACGGTGACTACGAGTGCCCCTACGCTCGCGTGGCCTTCCGCGAGATCGAGAAGGTCGAGCGGCGGCTCGGCGCCCGCGTCCGCTTCGCCTTCCGGCACTTCCCGATGACCGAAAAGCACCCGCATGCGCTTGCGGCATCGGCCGCCGCGGAGGCCGCCGCGCTCCAGGGACGCTTCTGGCCCATGCACGCGCTGCTCTTCCATCGCCAGAGCGCGCTCGAGGAAGGCGACCTGCGGCGGTATGCCGCCGAGCTCGCGCTCGACGTCGAGCTGTTCGACACCGACCGGGCCGGTGGCGCTGTGCTCGCCCGCGTGCGTCGCGACGTCGAGAGCGCGGTCGCCTCCGGTCAGGTCCACGGAACGCCCACCCTGTTCATCGACGGCGTCCTGCACGTTGGCTCCTATGACGCCAATACCCTGCTAGAGGTACTGTCGGACCGAGCGTGACGAGCTCTCGCAGAACCAGGACCGAGACACCGGGCTGCCCGGAGGCCCGGCGCCGATGAGCACGCCCGAGGACCGGGCCTTCCCCGTCCTGAGCGCCGCGCAACTCGCGGAGGTGGCGGCGTTCGGTCACGAGCAGGCGGTCGCAGCCGGAGAGCTGCTGTTCGAGGCCGGCGAGGCGTCCTACCAGATGTTCGTCATCCTCGAGGGGGAGGCCGAGGTCGTGCGACTCGAAGGCTCCGAGGCGAGGCCGATCGCCGTGTACGGCCCGGGGGGCTTCGTGGGCGAGCTGAACCTGCTCACCGGCCAGCGTCGCTCCGTGACGGCCCGCGCGACCCGGGCGGGCCGCGTTCTCGTCATCGAGCAGGCCGAGTTCCGCCGGCTGATGAGCCTGCGCCCGGCGATCGCCGAAATCATCTTCGCCGCGCTCGTGGCCCGGCGTGAGATCCTGCGAGCGGGAGAGGGGGCGAACGCGATCCGGATCATCGGCTCGAGGTACTCGCCCGAGGCGATGGCGCTGCGTTCTTTCGCCGAGCACTCGCGCCTGGCCCATCTCTGGGTCGATCTGGAGGATGCCGAGGACAGCGACGCGGTCCTTCGGGGCGTCGGCCTGACTGCGCGGGACACCCCCGCCGTGATCACGCCGACGGACGTCCTGCGGCGAACGTCCCCGGCGGAGCTGGCCGAGCACCTCGGTCTGACGTTCCACGCGACGCCCGGCTACATCTTCGATCTCGTCGTCGTCGGCAGCGGCCCGGCCGGCCTCGCCGCGGCGGTCTATGGCGCCTCAGAGGGTCTGAGCACGGTCTGCCTTGACGCCGTCGCGATCGGCGGCCAGGCCGGCGCGAGCTCTCGAATCGAGAACTTCATCGGGTTCCCGAACGGAATCTCCGGCGGCGACCTGACCGCCAGAGCCGCCGCTCAGGCGCTGCGCCTCGGAGCCAGGCTGAACGCTCCTTGCGAGGTCGTGGGCCTGCACCACGAGGTGGGGTTTCAGGCCGTCACGCTCGGTGACGGGAGCGAGATTCCCGCCAGAGCATTGATCGTCGCCTCCGGGGCGCGCTACCGGCGACTGGCCGTCGAGAACCTCGAGCGCTTCGAGGGCGCCGGTGTCTATTACGCCGCGACGGATCTGGAGGCGAGGGTCTGCGATGGAACGCCCGTCGTGGTGATCGGCGGCGGCAACTCCGCCGGGCAGGCCGCGATCTACCTGGGCCAGCACAACTGCCGGGTCACGATCGCCATTCGCGGGCGCGATCTGGCGAAGAGCATGTCGCAGTACCTGATCGAGCGGATCGACGCAGATCCGAAAATCGACCTGGTGACCGGCGTCGAAGTCGACGAGCTCGCCGGAGGAGATCATCTCGAGCAGGCGACGATCCGCCACACCGAGACGGGCGAGCTCGAGACGATTCCGTGCGCGGGGCTCTTCTGCTTCATCGGCGCCGACCCGTCAACCGGCTGGCTGCCAGAGAGCGTGCTGCTCGACCGGGACGGGTTCATCCTCACCGACCGCCAGCTGCCCGGCCGTCAGATCGCGGGGACGCCGGCAGCGCTGCCGTTCGAGACGTCGGTACCCGGCATATTCGCCGCCGGAGACGTCCGCAACGGCTCCCTGAAGCGAGTCGCCGCGGCCGTGGGGGAGGGATCGAGCGCCGTCCGATCCGTTCACGAGCGCCTGGCCACCGACGCCTAGGACGACGAGGCGCTTCCTCGCCGGGGCCCGTAACCGGGCGGTCACCGCCCGGACCGGAGTGCCCCTATGCTGGGCACGACAGCGATGATCAACGTGCTGCTGACAAACGACGACGGGATCGAGGCCGACGGCCTGCAGGCGATGCGCCGCGCGCTGACCCGGCTCGACGACGTCCGCCTCGCGGTGATCGCCCCCGACGGCAACCGCTCGGCGATGGCGCGCTCGATCACCACGCGCCGCCCGCTGTGGGTCGCGGAGGTGCCGTTCTCGGACGGGACGATCGGCTATGCGACCGACGGGACGCCGGTCGACTGCGTGCGCCTCGCGAGCCTCGGCTTGGTCGAGGGATTCTCCGCAGACCTGGTCGTCTCGGGCATCAACCACGGCGCCAACCTTGGCGACGACATCACCTACTCCGGCACCGTCGCCGCCGCACTCGAGGGCGTCGTCCTCGGGCTTCCCGCGATCGCCGTCTCCCAGCAGTCGGGCGCCAGGGCCCTCGACTACCGCTTCGACGGCGGCTTTGACTTCGAGGTCGCCGCCACGTTCGTGGCGCGGCTGGTCGAGCGCATCGAGCAGGTGCCGCTACCCGCGCGGACGCTGCTCAACGTCAACGTGCCGGCCGGGCCGCCGCGGGGCGTCGAGGTCACGAGCCTCGGCAAGCGCATCTACCGCGACGAGCTCAAGCTCGAGCACGAGGAGGAGCATCGTCGCCGCTACTGGATCTATGGCTCGGATCCGGGCTTCGAGGACGAGCCCGGAACGGACCTCGCAGCGGTCGCCGAGGGCCGCGTCGCCGTCACGCCGATCCACTTCGACCTCACCGACCGCCCCAGCCTCGAGGCGCTGCGTCGCTTCGATCTGCAGTCGCTGCTCCCGGTCGCGCACGACGCGAAGTGAGCGCAGAGGGAAAGGCGAAGACACGCCCGCGCGCAGCCGCGGCGTCGGCCCCTGTCCGGGCGGCCCCCTCCGCGGCGGACCGTGCGCGGGAGCTGCGCGAGCTGCTCGACTTCCACTCCTACCGCTACTACGTCCTCGACGACCCGGAGATCGGCGACGACGTCTACGACCGCCTGATGGACGAGCTACGGGCGCTCGAGGCGGCGGACCCCGCGCTCGCGACGCCCGACTCGCCGACCCAGCGCGTCGGCGGCGAGCCGGTCGGTCGCCTGGAGAAAGTCACCCACCTCGAGCCGATGCTCTCGCTCGGCAACGTCCGCTCGGCCCCCGAGCTGAGGGCCTGGGTCGAGCGGATGCGAGGCCATCTCGCACGCGAGGGGATCTCGGATCCCGGCTTCGAGTTCGCGGTCGAGCCCAAGATCGACGGCCTGGCGATCAGCCTGCTCTACCGCGACGGGGTCCTCGAGCGGGGCGCGACCCGCGGCAACGGCGAGGTGGGGGAGGACGTCACGCACAACCTGCGGACGATCGGCGCGATCCCGCTGCACGTGCAGGACGCCCCCCCGCTGCTTGAGGTGCGCGGCGAGGTCTACATGTCGCTGCACGACTTCACCGCGCTGAACGAGCGCCGCGCCGAAGCCGGCGAGTCGACGTTCATGAACCCGAGGAACTCGGCGGCCGGGACAATCCGCCAGCTCGACCCCGCAGACGCCGCCAGGCGACCGCTGTCGATCTGGTGCTACCAGGTGGGCGTAACTGAGGGCCTGACCTTCCGAACGCACAGCGAGGCGCTGGAGTGGCTGCGCGAGCATCGCTTTCCGGTCAATCGCGGTGTGAGGGTGCTCGGCAGCGAAGAGGAGGTGATCGCCCAGGCAGAGGATTGGGAGCGGCGACGCGGCGAGCTCGACTTCGAGATCGACGGCGTCGTTGTCAAGGTCGACGATCTCGAGCTCCAGCGCCGACTCGGATCGGTCGGTCGCGACCCACGCTGGGCGGTCGCGTGGAAGTTCCCGCCGACGACCGCCGTCACGCGTCTGGAGAAAGTGATGTGGAACGTCGGCAAGTTCGGCGACATGCGCCCTTACGCGGTGCTCGAGCCGGTCACGGTCGGAGGCGTGACGATCAAGCTGGCGACGCTGCACAACGAGGAGGACCTGCTCCGCAAGGACATCCGCGCCGGCGAGGAGGTGATCGTCGTCCGGGCCGGAGACGTGATCCCGCAGGTGATCTCGCCCGCCCCGCACGTGGCCGAGCACAAGCGCCGGCCGCCCCAGCCCCACCCGCCCGAGCGCTGCCCGTTCTGCGACACGCCGACCGTGAAGCCGCAGGAGGGCGTCTTCACCAAGTGCCCGAACCGCGACTGCCCCGCGCGCGCATGGCAGCTGCTCAAGCACTTCGTCTCACGCGGCGCGATGGACATCGAGGGCCTCGGCGAGAAGCAGGTCGCGCTGCTGCAGGAGCGCGGGCTGCTTCACAACGCCGCCGACTTCTACCGCCTGACGGCCGAGCAGCTTGTCGAGCTGGAGGGTTTCGGCGAGCTCTCGGCACACAACCTGCTCGCGGCGATCGAGGCCTCCAAGGAGCGCCCGTTCGCGCGTGTGCTGTTCGCGCTCGGGATCGAGGAGGTGGGGGAGGTCACCGGTCGCAACCTCGCGCAGCGCTTCCGCGACATCGATGCGCTGCTGTCGGCCTCGCCGGAGGAGATCGCCGAGACGCAGGGGGTCGGCGAGAAGATGGCGGTGCTGATCCGCTCCCAGCTCGACGATCAGCGGATGCGGGCGCTGATCGGCGAACTGCGCGAGATCGGCCTGCGCTTCCACGAAGAGGGGCCGCCACCGTCGGAGGGCCCCTTGGCGGGACGGACGCTCGTGCTCACGGGAAGCCTCCCCGACTGGTCGCGCGAGGAGGCCACGCAGCGGATCATGGCCGCCGGCGGGCGCGTGACGGGCTCGGTCTCCAAGAAGACCGACTATCTGGTCGCTGGGGAGACTCCCGGCTCAAAGCTCGAGAAGGCCGAGCGCCTTGAGGTGCCGGTGCTCGACGAGGCGGGGTTGCGGCAGCTGCTCGGGAACTAGCTGCCCGAGCTGACCGTGCCGGCGAGGGTCTGGCTGCCCTCTTCGCGTTCCCGCGCCGCAGCCGCTTCTATAGCGGCCTGTTCACGCTGTTCGCGTGCCGCTTCGCGTTCTTCGGGTGTCTTCGGCGCCTGTTCGCGCAGTTCCCGCACTTCGGCTTGGTCGTCTTCGCGTTTGAGTTCGCTGACGAAGCTCCCGATGAAGCCTCCCTGCTTCTGGGCGCTCGCGGCGAGTTCGTGCATCCCGGCGAAGCAGAACACCGCGAGACCGGCGAGCACCAGCAGGAGTGCGAGGGGGGAGCCCTTTCGTGCGTGCGCCATCGCCGATCACGTCGGCCGCAAGCGCACGGGCCTTTAGTGCCTCCGGGGCGCCAGCAGACGAATCGGCGAGGTTCTGCGCGCCGCCAGCTCCCTATCTGGCTCCTACCCGTCGGGCCTAGATCCTTGAATCGGCGATCGTGATCGCCATGTGGTCCTGGAAGGTGTGCGCGGCCGGAGTTTCGATCCCGTCGGTGAAGATCGCGAACGCGAGCAGGTGGCCGCCGGCGGATTGGCAGTAGCCGACGAGGTTCGACACGCCCGTGAGCGTGCCCGTCTTTCCCCGGCAGCGTCCGGCGGCGCCGGTGTTGCGCATGCGACGCTTCAACGTGCCGCTGCGCCCGGCCACGGCAAGGCTCTGGCGTAGCACCGAGCCGAGCGGGGTCGGCGCGATCTGGACGAGCAGCTCGCCCACCTGCTGGGGAGACGTCAGGTCTTCGGGAGAGAGGCCGGAGCCGTCGACGACGTGGGGATGGATGCCGAGCATCGACGCCATGGTCCGCGCCACGACCGAGGCCCCGGCCGCCGTCGTGCCCGCGCCGCCAAGGCGAGCGCCCAGGTCCTTCAGCAGGGTCTCGGCGAAGAAGTTGTCCGACGGTGGCAGCATCAGGCCGAGGATCTGCGCGACCGTCGGTGACTGCACGCGCGCCAGCGGCGTCGCGGCGGGAGGTGTCGAGGCGGCGCCGCTGCGGCCGTGGATCGAGACGCCGTCGTTCTTCAGCGCGGCCCACAGACGCCGCGCGGCGTAGGCGGCGGGGGCGTGCCGGCCGCGCTCTGATCCGCTCGCTCCGCGGTCGAAAGCCAGCCCGCTGAGTGTCCCTTCGAGGAACGGGTCGGGCGCATAGCCAGTCGAGGGCTCGCCGCGTAGCGAGTCGAAGAAGGACTCGTCGCCGAGCACCGATCCGGTCACGCGGCGGATGCCGACGACCCGCACGAGCTGGCTCGCCAGCGCCGTCACGCTGGCGCCCCGTCCGGCGTAGCTGGACCGGATGAACCCCGTGCTGCCGAAGGTGGGGTCTCCTTCGCCGCGCAGGTAGAGGCTGCCTTCCCAGACGCCGCCGGGCGCGAGGTGCCCGACACCGCTCACACTGGTCGCAAGCCGGGTCGCCGCGCCCATCCGGGCGAGGGCCGTCGTGGCGGTGTAGAGCTTCTCGACCGAGGCGGGTGGACGCATGGCCGAGGCACGTTCGGAGAACAGCGTCTGGCCGGTCCTGACGTCGTAGACGTAGGCACCGTCTTCGGGTCCGGCGAGCGACAGCTCGTGGCTCAGATCGGCCTGGAGAGCCGAAAGTTCGTCCGCATCCGCGGCTGGCGGAGCGCCGGCGGCCGCCAACGCCGAGAGTCCAACGAACAGGCTCAGGACGAGAAAAAGCCGCTTCCGGGCCACTCGGCCTTAGAATGCCTTTACATGGGCAAGGTTGTCAAGCTGGAACCGACGGCGAACGGAGGCGCATCGGCGAAGAGCGAGAAAGCCCGCCGGCTCGCCGCCAGGGGTGTCGGAAGACCAGGATCGGTCGACCGCCGGCGCCGCCCCAGGCGCGACAAGACCGCGCTCGTGCTCGGCGGCGGGGGGTTCACCGGCGGGGTGTATGAGATCGGCGCGCTGCGGGCGCTCGACCTGCTCGCCGTCAACAGCAGCGTCAACCAGTTCGACGTCTACGTCGGCACCTCCGCCGGCTCGTTCATCGCCGCGCTCTGCGCCAACGGCGTCACGCCCGAGGAGATGATGCGGGTCGTCACGCGCCAGGGGAGGCTGCCCTTCCGCGACATCGACATCGGCGACCTGCTGCACCCGAACTTCGGCGAGTTCGCGCGCAAGGGTGCGCTGATGCCGTTGCGGGCGCTGAGCCTCGCGCGCCAGATGGTCGCCCAGCGCGGCGCCGTCTCGGTCATGGACGCCGTCCTGGGGCTGGCCGAGGGCCTTCCCTCCGGCGCCTACACGGGCGCCGGCATCGAGCGCTACCTGCACAAGGTGCTCAGCGAGCCTGGGCGCACGGACGACTTCGCCGAGCTGGCGTGCGAGCTCTACCTGACGGCCACCGACCTCGACAGCTGCGAGCGGGTCGTCTTCGGCGTCGATCCGACGGAGAAGGTCGCGATCTCGACGGCGGTGCGCGCGTCGGGGGCGCTGCCGATGGTCTACTCGCCGGTCAAGGTCGGCGACCGCGAGCTGATCGACGGAGGGATCGTCTCGACCACGAACCTCGACATCGCGATCGAGGCGGGAGCCAAGTTCGTGGTCGTGATCAACCCGATCGTCCCGTTCGTCAACGATTTCTCGGGGACCGTGCGGACGCTGCGTGGCTCGCGTCCTCGCCGGGTCTCCGACATGGGCTTCCCGCAGATCGGCTATCAGGCCTTCAAGCTCGTCGCCCACCAGCGGCTCCACGAGCTGAAAAAGGGCTGGGAGGCCCGCTACCCGGGAGTCGACATCGTGCTGATCGAGCCCGAGCCTGCCGACGAACTGATGTTCCAGACCTCGATGATGAGCTTCGCATCGCGTGTGGAGATCGCCCGCCACGGCTTCGAGTCGGTGACGCAGCACCTCGCCGGTGAATACGAGCACTACCGTCAGATCGCGAAACGTCACGGGATCGGCATCTCCGAGAAGCGCCTGCGCCGCGTAGTCGAGCACTTCGAGTCGGGCACCGAAGAGGTGAGCGGCTGGCGCAAGATCCTCGAAGGCACCACCGGGGCCCTCTTGCGCCAGGCCGGCTCGGCGGGCTGACGAGGGCCAGACAGCCGCTTTGCGGGAGCGCGGCGCGGAGCGCCTAGAGGACTTTGTCGAGCGCCGCGACCAGGCGGTCGGTGGCGGCGGCGTTTCGCAGGCCGATGCGCACGTGATGGGGCTCGCCCAGCGCGCTTCCGGCGGCCACCAGGATCCCGTTCTGCGCGAGACGCCCCGCGAGCTCGTCGCCTTCGAAGCTCGGGTGGGCCGCCCACAGGAAGTTCGCCTGGCTGTCGGTCACGTCGAAGCCGCGCTCGCGCAGCTCCGCAGTCAGTCGGGGACGCTCGCGGGAGATCGTCAGCACGCGCCGCTCGACGAGCTCGGCACATCCGCGCCACGCCTCGAGCGCTCCCGCCTGGGAGACCTCCGAGACGCCGAGGTCGGGCTCCAGCTCGGCGAGCAGGTCGGCGGAGCCCGGTCCGCCGAGGGCATAGCCGACACGCAGGCCGGCAAGGCCCCAGGCCTTGGAGAAGCTTCGGAACACGAGCAGGCGCGAGTGTTGCTCGAGCAGCGCGATCGCGGCATTGCGTGGTTGCGCGTCGGCGAACTCGACGAGCGACTCGTCCAGGAGCAGCGCGACCCCGCTCGGCAGCCCTTCGAGCAGCCGCTCGAGCGAGGCCGTCTCCAGGAGCTCCCCCGTGGGGTCGTTTGGGCTTGCGAGCACGACCACCCGCACGTCGGGATCCTGTGCGGCCTCGAGCAGCTCCGGCACGCCGCCCGAGACAGGCACGGCCTGCCCGTGCGCGCGGCGCGCCATGATCGGATAGAGCGGGTATGAGGGCCAGGAGGTCAGCAGGCGCTGGCCGGGCTCGATCAGCGCACGCGTGGCGGAGCTGAGCAGCTCCGCGGCGCCGTTGCCGAGGATCAGCCGCGAGCGGTCGATACCGTGCTGCTCGGCGAGCGCGTCGCGCAGCTCCGAGCCACGCGTGTGCGGGTAGCGATGCAGGCCCCGGCGGGCGACGTAGGTGATCGCGTTGACGACTCGTGGGTGGGGCAGCTCGGGCCAGGTGGTCTGCGAGAGGTCGAGCGTCTCGACACGAGTGAGGGCCTTTTCCCTGCGTTCCTGTGCTTCCTGGCGCAGTCCCTCGTTGACCTCCTCCTCGGACATCGCTTCGAATTGGCGGTAGTAGTCCAGGAGACCCACGGTAAGGCCGTTCTAGCAGTAATGGGTGGGCTGTCCCCGGCGCTCGGCGAGTCGCACGACGCTCGCGTGCGACTAGACGCCGTGGCTTGAGAAGCTGCTCGAGCCCGGCCCGTGGATGACCAGGAACCAGAACACGAACACGATCGCGCAGACCGCGGCCGTGGCCGCGAAGACGCGCCCGAGCACGCCGGTGCGCTGGTCATGGCCTGCGGCGCGGCGGACGAGGACCCAGGCGGCGTCCAGGCGCCTGCACAGCGATAGCGTGCCGAACAACAGCAGGAACAAGCCTGCGAAGGCGACGAGGATGCCGACGCCGACGCTGCCGGTCAGGTAGTCGGCCTCCGAGCCGAGCCACAGGCAGGCGAGCGGAATCGGGCCCCAGCACAGCAGGCTGAGGACGGTCATCGCCGCCAGCATCAGGCCGGCGAAGGAGCCGTCGAGTCGCTGACGACGCTCGCTGCCGACCTCGGGAAGCTTGCGAAACCGCAGCGGCGCCGTGCCGGGGCGCCGCCCGACGAACAGCCCGCCGGTATCGGTCGGATCAGTCCTCATGACTTCCCATCTTCGCAGCTAACCGGCAGCTCCACGCTATCCGGCATAGAGCGCGTCGAACAGCTCCGCGTATCGCTCGTTGACGACGTTGCGCTTGACCTTCAGCGTCGGGGTCAGCTCGCCGGTGGGCTGGGAGAGGTCGTGGTCGAGGATCACGAACTTCTTCACCTGCTCCACCTGCGCGTATTTGGCGTTGACCCGGTCGATCTCCGTCTGGATCAGCTCCCGGATGGCGGGCTCCTTGGAGAGCGCCGGGATGTCCTCTGGCAACCCGTGCTCGCGCGCGTAGATCGGGATCTCTTCCTCATCGAGAGTGATCAGGATCACCGGATAGGGGCGCTGGTCGCCGTGCATCACGGCCTGGGAGATCCAGCGCGACTGCTTGAGCTCGTTCTCGATGTTCGCCGGCGTGAGGTTCTTGCCGCCCGCGGTGATGATGATGTCCTTCTTGCGGCCCGTGATCGA
>DASZIU010000030.1:0-2410 GCA_035948815.1 Solirubrobacteraceae bacterium
CCCCGGCACGACGCACGGCACCGTCCAGCGCCTGCGTGGAGAGGGGCCCCCGATCCTGGGATCCTCACCCAAGGCCGGAACCCCGCCCGCCCACGGGGATATCCACTACCGCTTCGTGATCGACGTTCCCGACAAGCTCAACGACGAGCAGGGCGCCGCGGTGCAGGCGCTCGCGGACGCGATGAACGGCGCCGACCCGCGGGCGCGGTTGTTCCCCGAAGGGGACCGCGGGGCCACCGCTGCCACCAAGGCGACGGAGACGCGGTAGGTGGCCGGCGAGCGCACACCCGGCGGGACCGCGAGCCACGGTGGCACCGGCGGCGGCGAGCGCTCGGCCTCTCTAGCCGAGCGCCGCGGAATCAATGCTCATGCTGCCGATCCCTCCGCAGCCGATCGCCGCGGGCCCCCCGGGCGCACGTCCGCGCGCAGCGTGCGCGTGGACGTGGCAACCGACCGCGGGGTGTTCATGATCTCGGTGGCGGCCCAGCTGGCGCACATGCACCCCCAGACGCTGCGGATGTATGAGGCGCGCGGGCTGATCGAGCCGCAGCGCTCACCGAAGGGCACGCGGCTGTACTCGCAGGACGACGTCGAGCGCCTGCGGCGTATCCAGGAGATGACCGCCGAGCTCGGGCTCAATCTCGCGGGCGTCGAGCGCGTCCTTCACCTCGAGCACGAGATCGACCGCATGCACGCGCGCATCGAGGAGATCGAGCTCCAGGCGCTGAAGGCGCAGGTGCGCCTCGCCGAGGAGCTCGAGCAGGTGCGCCGCTCCTTCAAGGCCGAGCTCACCGTCCCCTACCGCGGAGGAGTGGAGCTGGTGCGCGCCGCCGACGTGAGGTCCCCGCTCCCGAGGAACCGCGCGAGGTCCTAGGCGATGCAAGCCGATCGCTTCACGATCAAGGCGCAGGAAGCGCTCGCGGCGGCGGGCCGGCTCGCCGAAGAGCGCCGCAACCCGCAGGTGACCCCGCTGCACCTGCTCGCCGCCCTGCTCTCCGATGCAGAGCGGGCGCCGTCGAGCGGCTCGGTCGCGAGCGCCGACGCTCCCGGCGGGGTGGTGCTGCCGGTCCTCGGAAAGCTGGGTGTGCAGCTTCCCGCCCTGCGCCAAAGCGTCGATCAGGGTCTGCTCGAGCTTCCCGTCCTCGGCGAGGGCTCCGCTGCCGACGCCCTGGCCCAGCCGAGCTCCGAGCTGGTGGCCACTCTGCGCGCGGCCGAGCGCGAGGCCGGAAAACTTGGCGACCAATACGTCTCGACCGAGCACCTGCTGCTCGCGCTCGCCGACGAGAAGGGACGCGCAGGGCGCGCGCTGAGCGACGCGGGCGCCACCCGCGAGCGGCTGCTTCAGGCGCTCGCCGAGGTGCGCGGCTCACACCGCGTCACCGACCAGAACCCCGAGGAGAAGCTCGAGGCGCTCGAGCGCTTCGGCCAGGACCTCACGCAGGCCGCCGAGCAGGGCAAGCTCGACCCCGTGATCGGGCGCGACGAGGAGATCCGTCGCGTGATCCAGGTGCTCTCCCGCCGGACGAAGAACAACCCCGTCCTGATCGGCGATCCCGGCGTCGGCAAGACAGCGATCGTCGAGGGCCTGGCCCAGCGGATTGTGTCGGGGGATATCCCGGAGACGCTGCGGGACCGCCGCGTGATCGCGCTCGACATCGGCTCGCTGATCGCCGGCGCCAAGTACCGCGGCGAGTTCGAGGACCGGCTCAAGGCCGTGCTCGCCGAGGTCTCCGAGGCGCAGGGGACGGTGATCCTGTTCCTCGACGAGCTCCACACGATCGTCGGCGCCGGCGCCGCCGAAGGGGCCGTCGACGCGTCCAACCTGCTGAAGCCGATGCTCGCGCGCGGAGAACTGCGCTGCGTCGGCGCGACGACGCTCGACGAGTACCGAAAGTACATCGAGAAGGACGCCGCACTCGAGCGGCGCTTCCAGCCGATCATGGTGGGCGAGCCCTCGGTGGGCGACACGATCGCGATCCTCCGCGGACTCAAGGAGCGCTACGAGACCCACCACAAGGTGCGGATCCAGGACAGCGCGCTGATCGCGGCGGCGACGCTCTCGCATCGCTATATCGCAGACCGCTTCCTCCCCGACAAGGCGATCGATCTCATCGACGAGGCAGCCTCGCGGCTGCGGATCGAGATCGACTCGGTGCCCACGGAGATCGACGAGGTCGACCGCCGCGTGATGCAGCTCGAGATCGAGCTGACCTCGCTCGAGAAGGAGACCGACTCGGCTTCCGCCGAGCGCCGGGCCTCGCTGGAGCGTGAGCTGGCCGAGCTGCGCGAGCGCTCCGCGGCGATGAAGGCGCAGTGGCAGAACGAGAAGCAGTCGATCCAGCAGATCTCGGAGCTGAAGGAGCGCCTCGAGCAGGCGCGCGGCGAGACCGAGCGGGCCGAGCGCGAAGCC
>DASZIU010000031.1:0-2849 GCA_035948815.1 Solirubrobacteraceae bacterium
CTGAACCAGTACGTCTCGTTCTCCTCATCGCCCGCGGGCGCCGGCGAGGACGTGCCGACGCTCGACCAGATGCTTCCCGGACCGACGGTCCACGATCCCGTCAACCAGGTGATCTCCTCGGAGGAGCTCAGGTCGCTCGTCGGCTGCCTCTCGACGGCTCTCTCGGAGCTTGAGAGCCGCGTGCTGTCGCTCTACCTGGACGGCTACTCCTACGAGCAGGTCGGTGAGCGCCTGTCCTGCGACACGAAGACAGTCGACAACGCGCTGCAGCGCGTCAAGCGCAAGGTCGGCGCGCACCTGCAGTCGCGGGCGATCGCCGCCTGAGCGGAGCGTCTCGAGCCCGACGGGGGCGCTCCAGGCCCTGCGGCGCGAGGCCGTCGGCGCCACCCGGCAAACAAGGGGCCCACCGGTGGTGGGCCCCTCGTCGTCGGAGAACCAAAGTGGATGAGACGTTCGATGCTCCGCGAGCAATGCTACGCGATCTCTGGCCGCGTGGCCAGGCCGGCCGCCGGCATCGCCCCGCCGCGGTGGCCGCGTCCTGCGCGGGCGCCAGGCGCCCGCCGACGCTCGTATGCTGGCTGCCATCCGTCGTCGCCGGCGAGCACTCCGGCGCTAGCGGGCGGCAGTCACGCACGTCCCCAAAACGCCTGTGGCCGCCCCCGAGGGAGCGGCCACAGAGCGCCATGGAGGCGGATTTTCGCCGAATGCTGCTAGCGGGGTTCTTTCTCCGCCGGGCGCGGCTGCAGCGAGCCGAGCGGCGCCGGCGTCACTTCGATCGTGAACGGCGCGCTGAAGACGCCCTGGTTTTCGGGGTCGCCGGCGACATGCACCCGGAATTTCGGTTTGCCTGGCCCGAAGACGAAGTCTTCGATGACGTACGCACCGCCTAGTTTGACGACGCCAACTTCCACCACGTGGAAGCCGCCACCGAAGCTGTTTTCACGCTCCAGGTAGACGCCCTTGCCCGGGTGCACCGGTGTGACGGTGCCCGACACGGTGATCTTCTGCCCTGACTGGATCACTTTCGGCGTCGCCGTCGAGGTGAGCATGTACCTGACACCCTCGAACAGGATCGCCGAGCTCTGGCCGCCGCCCGTCACGTGGTAGAAGGTGCTGAGGAGCGGCACCTGGGTGAATTTGTATTCACCCGTGGGTCCCGCGGCGATCGTCGACACCTGCGTGAACGTGGCTTCGCCCTTCTTGTGGGCCAGCAGCGTGACCGTCTTGCCGGCCCCGCCTTTGAGCACGCCGTGGATCGTCGTCGACGCTCCGTAGGAAATCGGATCGGCGGTCGATTCGATCGTCAGGTTCGGGTTCTGCGTCTGATCGATCACGTAGCCCAGCACGTTGGACACACCGCGCACCGTGAACGGTTTGTGCGGGCGCACGATCACCCGCAGGTTCGCGTCACCCGGGAAGACGAACTTGTGCACGATCGTGAAGGCGCCGCCGGGACCGACGAACGCTTTCTGGATCGGGACCCATTCTTCGAAGCCCGTCGCCGCCTCGCGCTCGAGCAGCACTTCGGCGCCTTCGTCGGCGGGGACGACCTTGCCTTTGAAGGTCACCTTGTGAGCGGGACCCGTGAACAGAGGCGTGGTTTCGGGCGGCCCTTCGAGCTGCACGGTTGGCGCGAAATGCACCGTCTTCGTGCCGCTGCGGGCGGTGGCGGAGCGCGCGTAGAACTGGGCGTCGGAGGTGAGCCCTGTCACGACGAGCGCGTAGGCGCCGCCCGTTCCCGTGGTCTGCGTGGAGATCACTTTGAAGCTCGGCGAGCCGGCCGTGCGCTCGTAGATCGCGACGGGCTGGCCTTCGACGCCGGCGCCGCCGCATTTGAGCGCGCCGAACGCCTGCACCGTTTCGCCCGCGGTGATGATCCGTGGTTCGACGTGCAGGCCCAGCAGGCAGTGGCCTTTGGGGCTCGTTTTGTGCGAAACCGGGCGGGCCGTGGCGCCGGCCGGAGCCAGCACGAGCAGCGCTGATGCGGCGAGCAACGCCCGAATCAGTCGGGATGCACCCATTATGTGCGCCTCCTTCTCGTTGTTTGTGATGGCTGTGACTTGCGCGTGGCCGCCGGGCTCCTCGCACCGGACGACTGCTGCCACCCCCAAACCCACAGCGCCACATTTCGATGCGGTCCTGGGCGCCGGGTTGCACGACCGTTGCAGGCCTTTCGGGCGCAGATTGCGCGATTCCCGGATGCGGAGGCGCTCGTGGTCGACCGGGCCCGCGGCCGCTCGCCTGCGGGAGGATCTAGCTCGGTTCGCTCCCGAGCGTGAGCGTCGTGAGATTTGCACCGCCGTCGACGGCGATCGTCTGGCCGTTGATCTGCGCCGCGTCGGGACCCGCGAGGAAGGCGACAGCGGCCGCGATCTCCCGCGGCTCGACGATCCGCCCGGTCGGAAGTGCGCGCATGACGCGGTCGCGGACCTCCTCGGGCATCGCGAGCACCTGCTCGGTCGCGACGAGCCCGGGGAGGATCGCGTTGACGGTGATCCCGCGGGCGGCGTTCTCGCTGGCGAGCGTGCGGACCATCCCGAGCTGCCCCGCCTTGGAGGCCGCGTAGGCGACCTGGCCCGGCAGGCCCCCGAGCGCGGCGACGCTCGAGATCACGACGATCCGCCCATGTTCACGCGAACGCATTCCGCCGATGCACGCCTGGACCGTGCGGAAAGCTCCCGTCAGGTTGACGTCGATGTCGAGCTGCCACTGCTCGGCCGTCATCCTATGCGCGGGCGCGATCGTCGTCGTGACGCCGGCGTTGGCTACGCACACGTCGATGTCCTCGAGCTCGGGGAACGGGTCACGTGCGACGTCGAGCGCCAGGTCGCATCCCTCCCGCAGGTCGA
>DASZIU010000032.1:0-24604 GCA_035948815.1 Solirubrobacteraceae bacterium
GCCCGTCGCGACGATGTCCAGCTCGCCGCTCAAGAAGAGCGTATGGCGGCCGTCGAAGGCCGAATCCTGAACTTCGAACGGGTGCAACAAGGACCCCTCCCCGCACCGTCGACATAGCACGGTGGACCCCTCGCGACACCGGTCCGATGCCGCGGTTATCCCCGTTGCGTTCAGGAGCGCCAGAGCCAGAGGACCCGAACGCTTCCGGCGAAGCTAGCGCGCTCGATCCTTGCTGTCAACCAGACAGGTGCTCGGCTCGCGGCGCGCGAGGAGGGGAGCGCGCCGCGAGCCCTGTCGGGACAGCACCCCGACGATGGCTGTCCCCGACGTCTAGGCGCCCAGTTCCGTGCGGCCCACGGCCTCGACCTCATCGGCATGAAACGGCAGAACGTCAACGAGTCCCGTCACGTCAAATACGTGCTGAATCCGCGGCGAACCGGGGATCAGCGAGAGGTCCCATCCTTGCAGCGCGCTCAGTTCTTGGGCGAACAGGACCATGTACAGCCCCGTCGAGTCCATGAAGGTGAGCTCGCTCAGGTTCAGCGTCAAGCCGACGGTCCCGGCTCGCGAGATCTCGACCAACATGTCCTTCAGGTCGCCCGCCGAGACGATGTCCAGCTCGCCGCGCAGGACGAGCGTGTGGCGCCCGTCACGGACAGCATGCTGAACTTCAAACGGCTCGAGCACAGTCGACCTGCATCGTCATCTCACGGAGCCCTGCCCACTGTCGACGTCGTCGGCGAACCCCATCCGGCACCAGCCTGATGCCGCTGGTTTCCCCGTTACTTCACGGGGCGTCACGGCCACAAGACCACAACGCTCGGCACCGAAGCTAGCGCGACCGCTACGAGCTGTCAACCCTCGCCGCGGCCGGTTGGGGGCTCGCCTCAGGGGGCCGGAAGCCTGGCTCGCACGCCGCCCCCCAGCCCTGCGGTCCAGACCGCAACGGGCGGCGAGAAGCGGCCCTGGGCTGCATCTAGACTGCGACCGGTGCGAACTCTGATCGTCGGCCATGGGGGACGCGAGAGCGCGCTCGCCATGCGGATGGCCGAGCACAGCGAGCTGCACGCGTTCGTGGGCCACGAGAACCCGACGATCCTCGACCAGGTCTCGGCGTCGGGAGGGAGCCATGCGACCGGCGACGTGCGCGATCCTCGCGCGGTCGCCGCCTTCGCGCGCGCAGCTGAGGTCGAGCTCGCGATGGTCAGCGCCGACGAGCCGCTGGCGGCCGGGGTGGTCGACGCGCTCCTCGCTCAGGGAACCCCGACCGTCGGTCCCACCCGGGCCGGCGCCGAGATCGAGTGGAACAAGGCATTCGCGCGCTCGCTGCTCGCCGATGTCGCGCCCGAGGCCCTGCCGCAGACACGCATAGCGCGTGAGGCCAGCGAGGTGCGCGAGGCGATCGCGTCCTTCGGCACGACGCCGGTCGCCGTCAAGCCCTCGGGGCTCACCGGGGGCAAGGGCGTCAAGGTGATGGGCCCGCATCTCGCCACGCACGATGAGGCCGAGGAGTACGCCATGAGCCTGCTCGCCACCAGGAGGGCTGAGGAGTCGGTTCTGATCGAGGAGAAGGTCGCGGGCGCAGAGTTCACCATCCAGGCGATCAGCGACGGCCGTACGGTGGTCTTCCCGCCGGCGACCTACGACTACCCGTTCCGTTACGACGGGGACCAGGGGCCCGGGACAGGCGGGATGGGCTCGCTCACGATGCCCGCGGCCACGCTGCCGTTCATGACGGCCGCCCACTATGAAGCGGCCTGCTCGATCATCGAGCGCGTGATAGCGCGCCTGGCCGATGAAGGCCGTCATTTCAGCGGCGTCATGAACAGCGGCTTCTTCGCAACGGCCGAAGGCGTCAAGGTGATCGAGTTCAACGCGCGCTTCGGCGATCCCGAGTGCATGAACATCATGAGCCTCTTCGGGGGGAGCTGGCCCGAGGTGATGCGGAGCATCTGCGCGCGCGGCCTGTCGGCGGAGCAGGTGCCGCTCCGCAGCGAGGCGTCCGTGGTCCTCTATCTGGTGCCTCCCGACTACGCGCTGCGGCCCGGACCGCCGGTCGAGTTCAGGCTGGAGGAGGGCGCGATCGAGCAGGCGGGCGCCCACCTGTTCTTCTCCTCGGCCGTGCGGACGGGCGAGCACGCGTATCGCACGGTCGGCACCTCCCGCGCGCTCGCCCTCGCCGCCACCGCTCCGACGCTCGACCAGGCCAGGGCGCGCGTCGTTCACTGTGCGGCCGCGATCCCACAGCTCGAGTGGCGCGGCGACGTTGGCGACGAGCGATATCTGGACGGGCTGAGGACGCTCGTGTGGCCGCACGGCTCGGGCGGCGAGGAATCCCTCATCTCCAGCGCCACCTAGCCTGTGCGTGCAAGGATGGCGCGATGATCGTCGAGAGCTCCGAACATCCCCAGTTCCTCTCGAACACCTATCTGGTCGCCGACGGTCAGGGTGGTTCGGCGTTCTTCGTCGATGCGGGCGGCCCCGTCGAGCCGCTGATCGCCGCCAGCGACCGTCTTGGGCTGGTCCCGAGCCACGTGCTGCTCACCCACCACCACTTCGACCACGTCTCCGAGGTGGGCGCCCTGCGCGAGCGGTGGCCGGGGCTGCAGGTCCTGATCAGCCCCCTCGAGCGCGACCTGCTCGGCGGCGGGACGGGAGCCGGACCGGACGGAGCCACGGCCGAGCTCGGGACGATCGAGGCGGGCGAGACGCTCAGCTTCGGGGCGCTGGAGGTCCACCCGTTGCACACGCCCGGTCACACAGCAGGCATGCTCTCGTTCCTCGTCGGCGAGGCGGGTCCCCCGAGCCGGCCCGACGGGAGCTCTGCGCGGGGCTCGAGAAGCTCGGGACCGGGCGGCTTCTCGGGTGGGGACGCCGTCGTGTTCACGGGCGACACCCTGTTCAAGAACTCGGTCGGCGGCGTGAAAGCGCCTGGCCACACGACATACACCGACCTCCGGGACTCGATCATGGGGACGCTCATGGAGCTGCCTCCGGACACGGTCATCTACCCCGGCCACGCCGAGCCGACCTCGGTCGGCCGGGAGTGGGAATCCAACGGCTTCATCAGGGTCTGGCGCGGCCTGGACCCGCAGGGCTCGGAGCCCTGCACGGCCCTCGGCCAGCGAGCGAGGCTCGTCTTCCTGGGGGAGGACTACGACGGCGGGACCAAGGCGTGGGTGCGCTGGGAGGACGGCTCCGACGACATCGTCCCCGGCTCACGCGTCGAGCGCGGCGAATGAGCGGCGCGGTCGACTCCTAGCATCTAGGCATGGCTCGCGAGAACGAGAAGATCCCCACCTCGCGCGCGCGACGAACGGCGACCGTCGCGACGCTGGCGGCGACGGAGGCCGTCAAGCAGTTCGGCACGCGCGCCGCGAACGTCACGCGCGGCGAGGAGGCCTCGCAGGAGGCGATGGCCCGCCGGCAGCTCGAGACGGCCAAGCAGATCGTCGCCGTGCTCGGAACGATGAAGGGCGCCGCGATGAAGCTCGGCCAGGTGATGTCCTTCCTGGACGTCGGCCTCGTCGGGGAGGAGCACCGGGACGAGTTCCAGCGCGAGCTCGCCAAGCTGCGCGACGCCGCGCCGACGGTCTCCTTCAGGCAGATGCGCAGGGTGATCGAAGAGGATCTCGAAGAGCCGATCACGGAGGTCTTCTCCTCCTTCGACGAGGAGCCCGTCGCGGCGGCCTCGATTGGCCAGGTCTACCGCGCGAGGCTTCGCGACGACGGGCGCGAGGTGGCCGTCAAGGTGCAGTACCCAGGGGTGGCTGGCGCCGTCAGGGCCGACCTGCAGAACCTCGAGATGATCATGCGGCTGCTGAAGCGGATGACTCCGGGGCTCGACGTGAAGGCGATCGCAGAGGAGATCAAGGACCGGATCGCGGAGGAGCTCGACTACGAGCTCGAGGCGCAGAACCAACGCTCGCTGGCGCGCATCTTCGCCGGCCACCCGTTCATCGTCGTGCCGGACGTCATCTCGAGCCTGTCGCGCGAGCGCGTGCTGGTGAGCGAGTACGTCAGCGGGGTCGGCTTCGAGGAGCTCAAGCACCGGCCGCAGCCCGAGCGCGACAGGCTCGGGGAGATCATCTTCCGTTTCTTCCTCGGATGCCTGTACCGCCATCGCCAGTTCTCGGGCGATCCCCATCCCGGCAACTTCCTGCTGCTGGCCGACGGACGTGTTGCGTTCCTGGACTTCGGGCTGTTCAAGCGCCTGCCTCCGGAGCCTGTCGAGCTCGAGCTCGCGTGCCAGCGCGCCGTCGTCGAGGGCGACGCGGCGACACTTCACGAGCTGCTCGCGCGCTCGGGCTTCCTGCCCGAACCGGACAAGGTCGATCCCGGTCACCTCCTCGATTTCATCCGGGACGCGATCTGGTGGTACACGACGGCGGATGAAACGCTCCAGCTCACGCCCGACATCGCGACCAACGTGATGATCGAAAGCTCGGACCCGCGATCGAGTCACTTCCGCGAGATGCGCCATCAGGACATGCGCCCCGAGCACCTGTTCGGGCGGCGCATGGAGATGCTCACGCTCGCCGTGCTCTCGCAACTGCGTGCCGGCGCGAACTGGCACAGGATCGCCCGCGAGTGGATGTACGGGGACGAACCCGTCACCGAACTCGGGCGGGCCGAGGCCGAGTTCTACGGTCGCAGCGGCGTCGGCGCAGCCGGTTGACCGGCCACGCGGCGCCGTTACACCGACCACGCGATCGCTCGCTGCCGCCGCTGAGCGGCCCGCGCGCCGGCAGGCCCGGTTCACCACTTGGGCGCCTTGGGATCTCTCGGCGATAATCCGCGCGTGGACATCGGAGAGGCACGCTCGATCCTCGACGTCGCGCACAGCGCCTTCGTCTCGATGGACGAAGACGGCCGAATCCTCTACTGGAACACGCGCGCCGAAGAGATGTTCGGGCTCACCAGGGCCGAAGCGGTCGGCCGCCCGCTCGCCGATACCGTGATCCCAGAGCGCCTGCGTGAGGCCCACTGGAGCGGCCTGCGCCGCTTCCTTCAGACCGGTGAAGGCGCGGTCCTCAACCAGCGCGTGGAGATGAGCGCGCTGCGCTCCGATGGCAGTGAGTTTCCCGTCGAACTCACGATCTCAGCGCTCGCCGACGCCGGAGTCTGGACATTTCACGCCTTCGTCGCAGACAACTCCGAGCGAGTGCGAGCCGAACAGGACCGAGAGCGGCTTCTCGACGAGCTGCAGGTCGCGCTGCGGGGAACCGAGCAGCGCCTGTCGGTGATCGTCGAGGCACTCGCCGAGGCTGTGACGATCCGCGGGCCCGACGACCGCCTCCTGCACGCGAACCGCGCGGCTCTCGACCGCATGGGGCTCTCGACGCTTGAGGAGCTCCGCGCAGCCGACCCAAGGATGCTGATGGAGGGTTGGGAGACCGTCGGCGAGGATGGGAGGGAGGTCCGCCTGGAGGACCTGCCATCGGTTCGAATCCTACGCGGCGAGCGCCCGGAGCCGTTGATGATGCGGTCGGTGCACAGGCGCACGGGCGAGGAGCAGTGGGTGCTCCTGAAGGCCACAGCCGTGCGCGACGCACAGGGCTCGATCGAGGCGGCCGTCACGATCATCGAGGACGTGACCGCGGCCAAGCGGGCGTCGCTGAGGCTCGAATTCCTCGCGCGGGCGAGCCAGATGCTGGCCTCGTCGCTGGACTACCAGGAGACGCTTCGCAATGTCGCCGGACTCGCGGTTCCCCAGATCGCGGACTGGTGCGCGGTCGACCTGTTCGACGAGGACGGCGAGCGCGAACCGGTCGCGGTGGCACACGTCGACCCGAGCAAGCTCGAGATGGCCGAGCGGCTGCGTGAGTTCGAGCCCGACGAGCTCGATCTCGATCAGGGGCTCGGGCTGGTCCGGCGCACCGGCCAACCGATCCTCTACAACGAGATCCCCGACGAGCTGCTCGTCGCGGCCGCGGTCGACGAGGAGCACCTGGGGCTGCTGCGCGGGGTCGGCATGCGGGCCGTCCTGATCGTCCCGATGATCGCGCGAGGGCGCACGATCGGGACCCTGACTCTGGTGAGCGCCGAATCGGGCCGCATCTTCGACGAGGGCGACGTCGAGTTCGCCGGCCAGATCGCCGAACGGGCGGCGCTCGCCGTTGAGAACGCACGCCTCTACAGCGAGCGCTCGAACGTCGCGCGCACGCTCCAGAGCAGCCTGCTGCCCGAGGCGCTTCCGGCCGTCCCCGGATGGGAGATCGCGGCCCTCTACCGCCCCGCCGGGCATGAGAGCGAGGTCGGCGGAGACTTCTACGATCTCTGGCAGGTCGACGGCGACTGGCTGATGATGATCGGCGACGTGACGGGCAAGGGAGCGCCCGCCGCGTCTGTCACCTCGCTCGTCCGGCACACCGCGTGGGCCGCCTCGGAGTTCGACTCGCGTCCGACGGAGGTCCTCGCGCGGGTCGACGGTGCCCTGAAGCGGCGCCCCTCGCTGTCGGTCTGCACGGCTCTGTGCATGCGTCTGTCATTGGGTCGCGGTACGCTCGCCTCGGGCGGGCATCCACTGCCGCTTCACATCGGAGAGCGTGGAGTTAGCGAAATCGGCCACCACGGAACGCTGCTGGGAGCGTTCCCGACGGTGGACTGGCCCGAAACGTCGTTCAAAATGCAACCGGGAGAGACGCTCGTGGCGATCACCGACGGGGTCACCGATACTGTCGGTCTCGGCGACGAGCGCTTTGGGCAGACCCGCCTGAAGGAGCTCCTCGCCCAGGCGCAGAACGACCCACCGGTTGCGGTCCGCGAACGGCTGGTCGCGGCTCTCGAGGAGTTCCAGGTCGGTTCGCAGGTAGATGACACAGCGATCCTGATCATGCGCTTCACCGGAACAAGGGCCGGCGCCGGGCACGGGACCCAGGTCCCGAGCGCGACGGAGGTCTAGGCAGGCCGTGATTCACGCCTCGTCATTCAAAATTCACACCGAGCTCGACGCCGGCGCCGCGCGAGCGACGCTCGTCGGCGAGCTCGACATCGCCACCGTGCCGCGGGCCGAGCACGCGATCGACGCATTGCTCAAGGATGGGGCACGCAGCCTGGTGATCGATCTCAGCGACATCAGCTTCATCGACTCCTCCGGCCTGCGACTGTTCATCGCGCTCAACGACCGCGCCGCGTCAGAGGGCTTCGAGCTCGGTTTGATACGGCCCACGGATCGCTCGCTCGCCGTGTTCCAGATCACCGGCGCCGAGCAGAACCTGCCGTTCGTCGACGATTCCGAGGGCGCGCCGTGATGCCCGCCTCCCGGGATTACGACCTCCGCGCCGGGTCCTCGTCTCCACTCGAGCTTGCGTTGAAGCGAAACGTCCAGGCGCCCGCCGTGGCGCGCGCGGCGATATCGGGGCTCTGCGACGATCTCGCTCTGGGCGGAACCATCAGGCAGACGATCGTGCTGCTCGTCTCCGAGGTTGTGAGCAACGCGGTGCTTCACTCCAGTGGCCCGGCCGACGCCGAGATCACGGTCACGGCGAAGGTCACGCCCGAGGCGGTCCGGGTCGCGGTGACAGACGCCGGGGACGGATTCACTCCGGTCGCTCGCGACCCCAGACGCGTCGACGGCGGGTACGGCCTCTTCCTGCTCGAGAAGTCAGCCAGCAGTTGGGGGGTCGAGCCGACGAGTCCGACGACCGTGTGGTTCGAGATGGCGCGTGGGCCAGGCGCCTGAGCGCCTCAGAGCCCGGTCTCGGCCCTGATCCTCCCCGACGCCACGGCTCCTTCGAGCGCCTGGAAGTCACGCAAGTTCTGGTCGGCGTAGGCGCGCGAGAAAGTGAGGATCGCGTGGTCGAAGGAAGCGCCGGGGCCGAGGTAGGCGGCGATCGCGACGCGGTCGCCGGTGCGGGCATGCGCGCGGGCGAGCGTCCAGCCGCAAAGGCGCCCGTATGCCCTGAGTGCCTTCGGCCCCATCTGCCCGAGCGTGACCGAACCCTTCCAGTCCCGTAGCTGTCGCCCGTAGAAGTCGCGTGCCTTTTCGCCGTCGACCGCCGGGACGCGAAGCCAGCCAAGGAAGATGTCGCTTGCCGCCTGCATGAGGCGCTGGCCCGTGACGACGCGCTCACCGTGGTTGCGCAGCTCGCTGCGGCCGACGAATCTCTCGAGCACCGAGGACTCCGCCTCCTTGAGCTGGAGGAACAGCGGGTCGCGCCCGTCGCGGCCCATCAGGAGCGCGATCCAGGCACGGGTTCCGACGCTGCCCACGCCGACGACCTTGCGCGCGAAGTCGGTCAGGCTGTACTGCTCCAGGAGCTGCCGCCGGTCTCGCTCGAGGGACTCGCGATAGGAACCGAGGCGGCTGCTCAGGGACTCGAAGATCTGATCGCGTTCGGCGCCCTGAGCGAGCTCGTCGATCGGGACGATCAGCGGCGGATCGGCGACGATGCGCGGCTGGCCGCCTCTGACGCGCGCGAGTTTCGAGAAGGCCGACATGCTGTCGCGTGTCCTCACCTTGGCCAGTTCCCTGTCGGTTCGCCTCGAGATCTTCGGCGTCAGCTGCGGGCCGTATTCCTGCAGCAGGGGCTCGATCTCGGCGCGGGCGTACCAGACCGCAAGATTGTCCATGGTGGCGAAGGAGCGCATCGCCCTGCGGTAGGCCTCGACAGTCTCGAGCACGATCCGGTCCTGGTGCTTGTTCGAATCGCCGTTCTCGCGCGCTCCGATGAGCATGCTCGCCGCCATGCGCTTGACGTCCCACTCCCACGGGCCGCGCAGCGTCTCATCGAAGTCGTTGAGGTCGAACACGAGCCGACGATCGGGGGACGCGAAGACCCCGAAGTTCGACAGGTGAGCGTCGCCGCAGCACTGCACGGTCAGCCCGGAGCGAGGCGTCGCGGCGAGGTCGCTGGCCATGATCAGCGCGCCCCCCCGGAAGAACGCGAAGGGTGAGGCGAGCATGCGCCCGTAGCGGATCGGGACGAGCTCGGGGTCGCGCGTCTTGGCCTGTCCTTCGAGCAGCTTGAGCGGATCGGGACGTCGCGAGCCCGGGTCGAACTCGGCATGGCTCGCGCGGGGCGCTTCAGCGCGCGCCGCCTTGCCCAGAGCCGTCCGCTCGGACACGCTCAGAGGTGGCGCTGCGGGGACCGCCTCCGTCGCCCTCGCCATCCCGAGACCTTACTCCGCGCGCTGGGGCGCTCGGGCGCGCGGCGGAGGGCTGCCGGCGGCGCGCACGCAAACCGGCGGCTGGCCGTGCGAGTGGCTGTAGAGTCGTGAGCGAGCGACCAGGGATCCATTGCATGCTCCACCGCGCCTCACCCACCGTGCTCAGGCCCGCCGCAGTGATCGCCCTGCTGGCCGTCCTGGCGGCTCTCGCCGGCTGCGGCGAATCGGCTCAGGCGAAGGCCAAGATACAGGTGTGCAACGCGCGCAACGACGTTGCCAAGCGGATCACGACGCTGCAGAACCTCACGCTCACCGCGAGCGCCGGAGCAACCGCCAAGGCGAGCTTCGAAGCGATCGGCCGGGACGTCACGCAGATCAAAGCCGAACAGGGCCATCTCGATGCGACGCGCAGGCAGCAGGTCGAAGCCGCGACCCACAACTTCGTCTCACAGGTCAACGCGATCGCCACGAGCCTCTCCTCCAGCGCATCGCTCGCCAACGCCGAGGCACAGTTCAGAGCGGCGCTCGCGCAGCTCGCGTCCGCCTACAGCCAGACCCTCGGCTCGATCAACTGCCTGTGAGTGGCGCCCCGCCCGCGCCGTCTGCCGGCGGCGCTCAGAACCCCGGGTTGGTGCGGACCCGCCTGCGGTCGGAGGGGTGGAGCGAGCCCTTCTCCGCGAGCGTGCTGCAAGCGTCGGCGATGTCCCGGCCGAGTTTCTGGACTAGCGAGTGCCCGAGGCTCTCCTTGACGAGCGCGCGCATGATCGTCACCTCCTGGGCGTCGGGCGGAAGCGTGTAGGCAGGCAGCATCCAGCCGCGGTCGGCGGTGAGCTGTGCCGCGACGTCGAACTCGTCGTAGGCATGGTCGCCCGTGAGCCGGAAGGCGACCAGCGGGAGCTGCTCGTCGTGCTCGCCGCCGATGATCTCGAACTCGCCGATCGCGGCGATCTCGCTCGCCAGCGTGCGCGCGTTGTACTGCATCGTCTCCATCATGTACCGGTAGCCGTCGTGCCCAAGGCGGACGAAGTTGTAGTACTGGGCGTGGACCATCGCCGAGCCGGTCGAGAAGTTCAGCGTGAAGGTCGGTTCGCGCTTGCCGAGGTAGTTCTCGTAGAAGACGAGTTCCTCGGCCAGGTCGCCGGCCTCCCTGAAGATCAGCCAACCGATTCCGGGATAGACCAGTCCGAACTTGTGTCCGGAGACGTTGATCGAGCGCACCTGCTCGAGCCGGAAGTCCCACTCGGTCTTCGGGTAGAGGAACGGCCAGACGAAGCCGCCGCTCGCGGCGTCGACGTGGATCGGCACGTCCAGCCCGCCGTCGTGCTTGCGCTGCAGGAGGTGGTCGTTGATGCCCTTGATGTCATCGGCGTGACCGGTGAACGTCGTACCGAGCACAACCGCCACGGCGATCGTGTTCTCGTCGATGTGTGGCTCGATGTCCTCGGGGCCGATCGTGTACCTGTCCGGCTTGAGCGGCACGATCCGCGGCTCCACGTCGAAGTAGCGGCAGAACTTCTCCCAGACGACGTGCACGTCGCCGCCGAACACGAGGTTGGGCCTGTCGGTCGGCTTGCCGGCCGCTTCCCGGCGAGCGCGCCACTTCCACTTCAGCGACAGCGCTCCCAGCATGATCGCCTCCGAGGAGCCCTGCGTCCTCGCACCCGTGGTCTCGCCGGGTGCGTGGTAGAGGGAGGCGAGCATGCGGATGCAGCGTCGCTCGATCTCCGCGTTCTGCGGGTACTCGGCGTGGTCGATGAAGTTGGTGTGCAGGGCTTCGGTGATCACCTGCACCGCCTCTGGCTCCATCCAGGTGGTCACGAACGTGGCCAGATTGCGCGCCGGCTCCCCATCGAGCGAGAGCTCCTGCAGCAGCAGCTGGAGCGCGTCTCGTGCCGGCATTCCGCCCTGCGGGAGCCTCTCGTCCGGGGCCGGCTCGCACAGGAAACGGCTGCCGTAGCTCGCCTCTAGCGCATCGAGCCGCGCGCCCCTGAGTCCCGCGGGCCGCGGAGCTGGGCGCCGCTCCGCTCGCTTCCCGTCTCCTCGCTGCTCGGCCGGCACGCTCACCTCCTTGGTCACGGCCGCGGCTGAGGTCGGGCGGCCCGGGTCATGCAGCGTAGTCGCTTCACCTGCCGCCACACCGCGGCGGTGGCGAGCATGCTCGCCCGGCGGCCCCGACCCGTCAGAGGGTCTGGATCTGCACGAGGCTCGTCGTGCCGGGCCGGCCCGAGGGCAGCCCTGCCGTGATGCCAACACGCTGGCCCGCCTCGCACCAGCCGAGCTCGACCACCCGCCGGGCGGCGTCGGCGATCAAGGCCTCGGTCGTCTCGTGCCGGCGCATCGACGCGGCCTGCACCCCCCACATCAACCCGCACCTGCGCACCGTCTCTCGGCCCGGAGAGAGGGCATAGATCGGGACCGTCGGGCGGTGCGCCGAGACCAGGCGCGCCGAGCGCCCCGAGAGCGTCGGGATCACGAGCGCGTCCAGCCTCAGCTCGCGCGCCGCGTCGCAGAGGTTGTGGGCGAGCGTGTAGGCGGGATCGGAGTGGGTGCGGCGCACACGGGACTCGTTCCAGCGCTCATAGGGAGCGATCGACTCGGCTTGCACGGCGACCGCGGCCATCATCGAGACCGCCTCGACGGGGTAGGCTCCGACGGCGGTCTCCTGGGAGAGCATGACGGCATCGGTGCCGTCGAGGATCGCGTTCGCGACATCGGCGACCTCTGCCCGGGTCGGGCGAGAGGAGGCGACCATCGAATCGAGCATCTGCGTGGCTGTGATCGAGGGCCGGGCGAGCCATCCGGCGAGCTCGAGCAGTTCCTTCTGCACGATCGGGACACGCTCGATCGGGAGCTCGATGCCTAGGTCCCCGCGGGCGACCATCACGCAGTCCGCCGCGCGGACGATGTCCTCGGCGCGTTCGACGGCCTGTGGCTTCTCCATCTTCGCGATCAGCGGCAGCCGGGTGTGCTCGCGCACGAACTGGATGTCCTCCGGCTTCTGAACGAACGAGAGGGCCACCATGTCGACCCCGATCGACTCGCCGTGTCGGAGCAGCTCCAGTTCCTCGTCCGGCAGTGACGGGAGCGCCGCGAGGGGTCCTGGGATATTCAGCCCCTGTCGCGAGGCGACCGCACCCCCGATCTCGACCTCGACCTCGACCTCGCCCTGGTGGGCGCGGACGTCGAGCGCCCGCAGCCGGACCGCTCCATCGGCGAGGTAGAGGATCGCGTCCCGGTCGATCGCCTCCGGGAGGCCCGCCCAGGCGATGCTCATGTGATGCGCGTCGCCGGGCAGCTCGCCGTTACCGCAGGTGAATGTCAGCCGCTCCCCCGGCGTGAGCTCGACGACTCCCTCGCTGAGCGGGCCGATCCTCAGCTTCGGCCCAGGCAGATCCTGCAGGATCGCCACCGGCCGCCCTACGCGCCCCGCCGCATCGCGCACCCGGCGGGCCGTCTCGGCATGCTCCTCGAGCGTCCCATGTGAGTAGTTCAAGCGCGCGACGTCCATCCCCGCCTCGACCATGCGGACGAGCGTCTCGGTCTCGCGCGAGGCGGGCCCGATGGTGGCGACGATCTTCGTGCGGCGCATCAGGGCCCACGGTAGCGGGCCCCGAGGCCGGTACATGCCGCATCGGCTGCGTAGCATCGGTACGTGCTCGGTCCCTCAAGACCCGTGCCCCGCATCGGCTCCAAGGCGCGCATCGCCCATTTCGGGGGCGGCTTCGAGCTGGGAACGGTGCTCGCCGTGCACGAGGAGGGCCGGCGTCTGGAGGTGCGTGCGGAGGGGGGCGAGGTGCTCGAGTTCGTGCTCAGTCCAGCGACGGCACGGTTCGTCTCGGCCGCCGGCGCCCACGGCCCGCGGCTGGAGCTGATCGGCGAGCCGTCCTGACCGGCGAGTCGTCCTGACCGGCGAATGTTCCCGAGGCGGCCTGAGCGGCGGCGAGCGCCGACCGCCTATGGCGCTCGCACGTCGGGGAAATGCTCGGCGCAGTGCTCGCGGAGCACTTCGCGCACCCACACCCGCTCTCCCTGCGAGGCCATCCGCAGGCGTCCGAGCAGCTCCTGCGGGCGCTCGATCGCCGAGCCGGCTATGACCCAGCGAACCGCGAGGCGCTCGAACAGCAGCTCGGCGGCCCGCTGCCATGCGTCCTCCTGCGTCGCGGACGCCGGAGCCGCGCCGCCGGCGAGTGTCTGGGCGTACTCGCTGCGCGCCCCGGTGGTCAGCGAACCACGCAACGTCAGTACGTTGCCCTCCGCGTCGCTGTAGTCCCTGCTCGGGGCCTTCAGCCGCTCCTGGCGCCGGCCGCGCCTGCCCACGCTCAGCCGGCGTCGGCGGCGCGTTCCAGCTGCGAGCGCACGTCGCCGGTGAGCGGCTTGGCGTGCCCCGGCCAGGCGGCCGCGGGCTCGAGCGCGGCGAGCTTGCGGATGCTCTCGCGCGCCTGCTCGGTGTCGTAGTTGTAGAGCGCCTCCGGAAGCTGCGGCGAGGAGTCCCTGCCCCACATGTCGAGTGTGTAGAAGCAGTCGGTGGAGAGCGCAACGCGGTCCCGCTCGCGCCACAGGCCGATCTGCCCTGGCGCGTGCCCCGGAAGCTCGATCACCCGGAAGCCCGCGATCTCGTCGCCCTCGGTGAGGGTGCCCGAGATCTGCACCGGGCCGCCGTCCCATGCGTATCGGTGCATCAGGCGATGCGCCTGGCGCATGCCGAACGGCAGCCCGCGGAGGTCCTCGGGCCAATAGCGGAAGCCGCCGCTTCCCTCCGCGTCCTGCACCTCGTCGGGGTGGCAGAGCACGGGGGCCCCGAGCGCCGGAGCCGTTCCGCGGTGGTCGGTGTGCGCGTGGCCGAGCACGACCCTCTGGATCCCCCCGAGCCTCGCGCCGGCGCTCGCGACGGCGCGAGCCATGGTGCGCGCGCCCGCGTCGAAGACGGTCACGCCGCCCTCGTCCTCGATCAGGAATACGTTGCAGCGTCCGGGCTGTCCCTGCACCAGCCACACGCCCTCGGCGACGAGCTGCGCGTCTCCGGGACCCAGCCGGCTCGTCAGGCGCGTCTTGGCGTTGAAAGCACCCGTCATCCGCTGCTCGGCCGTCGACCCCTGCGCCGGCATCATCCCCACCTGACGCGCGAAGCTCATCGAGTCGGTGAACGCGTCGTTGCTGTGGATGAGGCCGTCTCGCACGGTGATCAGGTCGAACCCTTCGAGCTCGATCGGCGTGCCCGTCGGCTCGACTCCGGCGAAGCCGGAGCGCCCGGCGAACGTTCCCCGCATGCGCCATAGCACCCCGCAGCGGTCCTCCTCGGTGGTCGTCGAGACGACCTCCATGTGCAGGTCCGGCACCGCCTCGATCCACTCGCCGATGAACGAGCGCACACCCTCCGGGGCGACCGTGTCGAGCTGCCCGCGCACGTTCTCCCGTCCCCCCTCGGCCCACAGCGAGACCGCGGTCTCCAGATCATGCGAGTCGATCGCCTCGAAGTAACGCCGCGCAACCGCCTCCGCCTTGCTGCCGGAGATCCGTTTGCGTTTGCGGGCCACCTGTTGGACGCTGGCGGCCGCCTCCTGCACCTTCGTGCTCGCCTCGCTTGCGTTCCCCGCGTCGGCCATCAACTCCTCCTTTATGCCGGTGAAGGCAGGTAGTCTAGTCTCCGCGCCGATGGTCAAAGGCCGGCCTGAGCTCGGGAGGGGCGAGAGGGTGCTCTCCGGCGTCTTTCGTCTGCGCCTGCCGCTGCCCTGGCCGGGCGTGCCGCACTGCAACGCCTGGGCGGTCCGGGCGGGCGATGGCTTCGTCCTGTTCGACACCGGAATGCACCAGCCGGACTCGATGAGCAACCTCGAGCGCGCGCTGCAGATGTGCGGGCTACGGCTCGAGGACACGCGCCTGATCGTGTGCACGCACGCGCACTCCGACCACTGCGGCCAGGCGGCGACGATCGCCGGGCAGGTGGGGTGTGAGGTCTGGATGCACCCCAGCCACGAGCTGATGCGGCGCATGGTCGAGGACCCCGCGGCCGTGCTGGCCAGGCGCCTGGAGGTGGCCCGGCAGAGCGGCGTGCCCGAGGAGCCGCTGCGCCGCTACGCGCAGGCGCGCAGCGAGGGGGCCTCCCAATCGGGGTTCGCGGGGCCGATCGAGCCCGATCGCGAGCTCGTATCGGGCGTGAGGGTGGACACCGACCTCGGCGAGTGGGTTGTCTACGAGACGCCCGGCCATTCGCCCTCGCACGTGTGCCTGTTCCAGCCCGAGCGTCGGCTGATGATCTCCGGCGATCACCTGCTCGGCCGCATCTCGTTGTACTTCGAGTACGGCTACTCGCGCGACCCCGTCGGCGAGTTCCTGAGCTCGCTGGATGTCGTGCAGCGGCTCGGAGCGCGACTCTGCCTCGCCGGGCACGGACGCACGTTCGCCGACGTGCAGGCCCACATCAGCGGCAATCGCACCCTCGTTCGCGATCAGCTCGCGCGCGTGTCCGCGGCTGTGCGCGACGGCGAGCCGACGGCCTTCGAGGTCGTCCGGGCGGTGCACGGCGAGGCTCTCTCCGAGCAGAGCGCCCAGTGGCTGCTGTCGCAGGTGCTCGGCTATCTGACACACCTCGAGGCGGTCGGCGAGTTGCGCCGCCTGCCCGGCGAGCCCGAGCGCTGGACTGCATAATCAACAGATGCGCATCGACGAGATCCTCGCCGGCGACGGTCCGGTGTTCTCCTTCGAGTTCTTCCCGCCGAAAACCGAGGAGGGCGAGCAGAGGCTGTATGAGGCGCTCGCGGACCTGCGTCCGCTCGAGCCGGCGTTCGTGTCGGTCACCTATGGGGCGGGTGGCTCGACGCGGGAGAAGACGATCGAGATCGTCAAGCGGCTCAAGGACGACTGGGGAATGGAGGCGATGGCGCACTTCACGTGCGTCGGCGCAACCGTGCCCGAGCTGCGCACGACACTCGACGAGATGCGCGGCGCGGGAATCGACAACGTGCTCGCCCTGCGAGGCGATCCGCCGGCGGGGCAGACGGAGTGGACGAAAACGGAGGGCGGTCTTGAGTACTCACGCGAACTGGTCGAGCTGATCGCCGAGGACTACCCGTTCGCGATCGGCGCGGCCTGCTTTCCCGAGACGCACATCCATGCGACCAGTGCCGAGGACGACCTGCGCCACCTCGTGGAGAAGGTCGGAGCGGGCGTGGACTTCCTGATCACGCAGGTCTTCTTCGACAACTCGTACTACTTCGACTTCGTCTCTCGCGCGCGCGAGGCCGGCATCGCCGCTCCGATCATCCCGGGGATCATGCCGATCACGCGGGTCGGGCAGATCGAGAAAATGGCGGAGATGTGCGGGTCGGCGATCCCCCACGCGCTGCGGCGCGAGCTGCACGCCCGCGAGGACGATCTCGAGGCGGTGCTCGACTTCGGGGTCGCCTACGCCACGCTGCAGTGCTCGGAGCTGCTCGCCGCCGGCGCTCCCGGGATCCACTTCTACACGCTCAATCGCTCTCCCGCGACGCGCGCGATCCTCAGCGCCCTGAAGCTGGCGAGGCCATGGGAGAAGGCCGTCTATCCCGGCTCGATCTCAAGCGCCTCCGCCACTCGCGGGGATCCGTCCGCCGCCTCGTAGCGCACGTCGACGGAGTCGTTCTGCCTGTAGGTCCCGACGCCCCAGGCGCCGAGCAGCCAGCGCCATCCGCTGATCCTGTCCTTGCGCAGGTCCCGCTCGAAGACGAGCGCGCCTTCGCGCACGACGTAGTCGCTGCCGAGCCTCTGGGGAACGCCGTTGAGGTAGACCTCGAACGGGTTGCGCACCTCGCGCGGGAGCCTGACCTTCGAGCGGGCCACGGCGCGATTATGACGCGGGCCGGTGCGTCCCGACCACCGCTGCGCGTACCCTGAGCAGCCATGCCCGAGCGACGAGCGGCGAGCGAGATCTCCTACACGGTGCGGCGATCGGCACGCGCGCGGCGCGTGCGGGTGAACGTGCACGCCCACAGCGGCGTCGAGGTGGTGCTTCCGGCGCGCGCTCCCGAGCGCGCGGCCGCGGCCGCCGTGAGGGAGTTGCGGCCCTGGATAGAAGGGCGCCTGGACGAGGCGCGCCACGCCCTCGCGCTGGTCGCCGCGCGCGCCGGGACGCTGCCGTACCTCGGGCGGACGCTGGATCTGGTCCCGCAGGAGGGACGTGTGCGGGTGCACCGCGACGGCGAGCGGCTGTTGGTCCCCGCCGCGGACGCCCGACCGGCGCTCGAGCGCTTCTACCGCCGCTCGGCACGCGTGGAGATCACGCCGCGGCTCGACCGCGCCAGCGCGCTTGCGGGGCGGCCGTACAAGGACCTCACGATCCGCGGGCAACGGACGCGCTGGGCCTCATGCTCGACGAGCGGGCGAATGAGCTTCAACTGGCGCCTGCTGCTGGCGCCCGAGCGCGTGCTCGAATACGTCGTCTGGCATGAGGTGTGTCATCTCGAGATCCTCGATCACTCGCCGCGCTTCTGGGCCCTCCTGGAGCGCCGCTGGCCCGGCTACCGGGCGGATCGCGAGTGGCTGAGCCGCCACGGCGCGACGCTCGTGCTCTGAGCGCGGGAGGACTCGCGCCGGGTACGCACGGCGCCGAGGCGCGCGTCGCCTCGAACGCGACCGTGGGTTCTAGACGCGCTGCTCGATCGGCACGTAGTCGAGGTCGCGGTCGCCCGTGTAGATCTGGCGCGGGCGGGCGATCTTCTGCTCGGGATCCTCGACCATCTCGAGCCACTGCGCGATCCAGCCGCTCGTGCGTCCGATCGCGAACATGACGGGGAACATCTCCACCGGCAGCCCGAGTGCCTCATAGATCAGGCCCGAGTAGAAGTCGACGTTCGGGTAGAGCTTGCGCGAGGTGAAGTAGTCGTCGTCCAGCGCGCGCTTCTCGAGCTCGGTGGCCACCTCGAGCAGCGGGCTCTTGCCACGGACCTCGAACACGTCGTCGAGGTACTTGCGGATGATCCGCGCGCGCGGATCGTAGTTCTTGTAGACACGATGGCCGAAGCCCATCAGCCGCTCGTTGCCGGCCTTCACGCCCTCGAGGAAGTCGGGGATGTTCTCGACGCGTCCGATCCGCTGGAGCATGCGGAGCGCGGCCTCGTTCGCCCCACCGTGCAGCGGGCCGTAGAGCGCTGCCACGCCCGCGGCAACGGCGGTGTAGGGGTCGACCTGGGTGGAGCCAACCGAGCGCACGGCGCTCGTGGAGGCGTTCTGTTCGTGGTCGGCGTGGAGGATGAACAGGACGTCCAGGGCACGCTCCAGCCGGGGATCGGGCTCGTACTTGAGCTCGGTCATTTTGTACATCATCCCCAGGAAGTTGCCGGCGTAGCCGAGGTCGTTGTCGGGGTAGACGTAGGGCTGGCCGACGTTGTGGCGGTAGGCGAATGCGGCGAGCGTCGGCATCTTCCCCAGCAGCCGGATGATCTGGATGTTGCGCAGTGGCTCGTCGTGGATCTGGTTGGCGTCGGGATAGAAAGTCGACAGCGCGCCCACGGAGGCCACGAGCATTCCCATCGGGTTGGCGTCGTAGCGGAAGCCCTGCATGAAGTCCTTGATGTTCTCGTGCACGAACGTGTGGATCGTCACCTCATGCACCCAGTGCTCGAGCTGGGCGCTCGTGGGCAGCGACCCGTTGATCAGCAGGTAGGCCACCTCGAGGTAGCTCGAGTGCTCGCACAGCTGCTCGATCGAGTAGCCGCGATGCTGGAGGATCCCGGCGCCACCGTCGATGTAGGTGATCGCGCTCCGGCAGGACGCCGTGTTCGTGTATGCGGGGTCATAGGCCATGAGCCCGAAGTCCGACTCGTCGGTCTTGATCTGTCTGAGGTCCATCGCGCGTACCGTGCCGTCGGAGATCGGCAGCTCGTAGGTCTCGCCCGTCCGGTTGTCGGTGACGGTGAGCGACTCCGCGCCGACCCGATCGCTGCCGCCGCTCGCCTCGCCCGTGTGCGCGGTGCTGGCCATTCAGTGCTGCACGAACCGCTTGTGCGCCGCGACCGCGCGGATGCGCGGCGGCGCGGCCGGCGACGGGCCCCGATGCGGGCCACGCCTGGGCAGGCGCGGAGGCTTCGAGCGCGGGCGGTGGGGGTGCGAGGGCGCAGGACGGGGACCGATGCCGCCGTCCTGGCCGGAGGCGCTCTCAGGCGTCTGGCGCACCGCCCAGCGCACGATCAGGAACAGTGCGACGACAGGGATCTTCAAAAAGACCATCAGCCAGAGGAAGGTCCACGTGTCCACTCCGATCGATCGTATAACGGTCGGCAGATCGGTACAAGGCCACAGAGCGCTCGCGGAGCCGAAGCCGGGCGGAGCGCCCGGGGCTCAGCGGAGCATTGTCAGGGGAACGCCGCTGAACTGCGTCATCGCATGGAGCTCCTGGACGCGATCGGCGATCTCCCGGCCGGTGAGGCGGGCGATCCTCTCGGTGCCGAACTCCTCGACGTTGAAGGACGCGAGCACGGTGGCGTGCGCCATCGCGGCGCGCAGCAGCTCGTCGGTCAGCTCCTCCTCGGGATGGGCCGCGATGTAGCCGACCAGGCCCCCCGCAAACGTGTCACCCGCGCCCGTCGGGTCGATCACGCTCTCGAGCGGGTACGCCGGCAGGGCGAAGAACCCCTCCTCGGTGATGAGCGCCGCCCCATACTCGCCCTGCTTGGCGACGATCACGCGCGGACCCTGGGATGCGCCGCCCTCCGGCGCCCAGGAGAGGATCTCGCGCGCGGCCGAGAGCAGGTTCGGCCGCCCCGTCAGCTGGCGCAGCTCGGCGTCGTTGAGGATCACGCAGTCGACGCTCTCGATCGCGCTCACGAGCGAGTCCCGCGCGATGTCGATCCACAGGTTCATCGAGTCGAGCGCCACGAAGCGCGCATCCGGCAGCTGGGCGCGGACCTCGCGCTGCAGGTCCGGCTGGATGTTCGCGAGGAACAGCACGTCGCTGGCGCGCGAGCGCTCCGAGAGCTTGGGCTGGAAACCCTCGAACACCCCGAGCTGGGTGTCGAGCGTCTCGCGGGAGTTCAGGTCCCAGCCGTACTCGCCCTGCCAGAAGAACGTCTTTCCGCCTGCGATGCGCTCGACGTCCGAGACCTCGACGCCACGGCGGCGCATCACCTCGAGCTGCTCCTCGCCGAAGTCCTCGCCGACGGGGCCGACGACAGCGACGTCGTCGAAGAAGGAGGCCGCGAGCGCAAAATGCACGGCGGCACCGCCGAGCATCCGCTCGCGCTCGCCGAACGGCGTCTTGACGGTGTCATAGGCGATCGAGCCGACGACGGTGATTGGCATGGGCGCGCACCTTAGAGCACCGCGGGCGCGCCGTGCCGGGCAGGGTCCGGTGTGGCGGGACAGGGGACGCGGATGGCGCTCGCGGCACTCCGATAGCCTCGGAGCGTGCGCGCCATCCAGATGACCGAGTTCGGCGGTCCCGAGGTCCTCAGGCTCTCGGAGCTCCCGCTTCCCGTCCCCGCGCCGGATGAGGTCCTGATCAGGGTGAGCCGGGCGGGCCTCAACTTCGCCGACACCCATACGCGGACCAATTCGTATGTCCAGAAGGCCACCCTGCCGCTCGTGCCCGGCGGAGAGGTGGCAGGAGTGCGCGAGGACACGGGCGAGCGCGTCGTGGCCCTGGTCGGCACGGGCGGCTACGCCGAGTATGCGACCGCCCCTGCGGAGCACACCTTCCCGATCCCCGATGGCGTCGACGACGGCACCGCGCTAGCGCTGATCGTGCAGGGGACGACCGCCTGGCACCTCTACCGCACCGCGGGCCGCGTCGCCGAGGGCGAGAGCGTCGTCGTCCACGGCGCCGCCGGAGGCGTGGGCTCGCTCGCCGTCCAGCTGGGCCACCCCCTGGGCGCAGGTCGCGTGATCGCAACCGCCTCGACGCCCGAGAAGCGCGAGCTCGCGCTCGGGCTGGGGGCCGACGTGGCCATCGACCCCGGCGCCGACGGGCTCACCGAGCGCCTGCTCGAGGCGAACCAGGGACAGCCCGTCGACGTCGTATTCGAGATGTCAGGCGGCGAGGTGTTCGACGCGTCCTACAGAGCGCTCGCCCCATTCGGGCGGATCGTGGCGTACGGGATCGCGACCAACCAGGCCAACCAGGTCTCGACCGGCTCGCTGCTTCGTCATTCGCGTTCGGTCGTCGGCTTCTATCTCTTCCACTGCCTTCAACGCCCGGGGATGTTCGGCGACGCGCTGGCGGAGCTCTTCGCGCGCGCCGCGCGGGGCGAGCTGGAGGTGATCGTCGGGCACACGTATCCGCTGGGGGAGGCCGCACAGGCGCAGATCGACCTGCGCGAGCGGCGAACAACGGGCAAGCTCCTGCTCGATCCGGCCAGGTGAGCAAATCCTTCACAGACCTCGGGTTGTCCGAGCCGACGCTGAGGGCCCTGCGCGACGTGGGCTACGAGGCGCCGAGCCCCATCCAGGAACAGGCGATCCCGGCGCTGCTCGAGGGCCAGGACGTGATCGGGCAGGCGCAGACCGGTACGGGCAAGACGGCGGCCTTCGGGCTGCCGATCATGGAGTACATCGACCCGTCGGACCCGGAGGTGCAGGCGCTCGTGCTGACGCCGACGCGGGAGCTGTGCATCCAGGTGACACAGGCCCTGAGAACGTACGGCTCGCACACGGGTGCCGACGTCGTGGCGGTCTTCGGCGGTGCGCCGATCCGCACCCAGCAGGCTCAGCTGCGCGCCGGAGGGCAAGTGGTCGTGGGGACCGTGGGACGCGTGCTCGACCTGATCTCGCGCCACTCGCTGATGCTTCACGCCTGCCGCTTCGTCGTGCTTGACGAGGCCGACGAGATGCTCGACCTGGGCTTTCTGGAGGATGTCGAGCGGATCCTCTCGCTGACGCCCTCGAGCAGGCAGACCGCGCTGTTCTCCGCGACGATCCCGCCCCCGATCCGCAAACTCGCCGATCGCTACATGTATGACCCGACGATCATCCAGGTCGAGGCCGCGACGCTCACGATCGACACCGTCGCGCAGTTCCAGCTTCCGGTCTCGGCCAGGGACAAGCCCGAGAAGCTCGTCGAGGTGCTGCGAGACGAGGCCCCCGACCAGGCGATCGTGTTCGTGCGCACGAAGGTGCGCTGCGAGCAGCTCTTCCGGACGCTTCGCGACCGAGGCCTTAACGTGCGCGCCCTGCATGGCGACATGTCGCAGGGCTCACGCGACGGCGTGATGCTCGCCTTCAAGGCGGGGCGGGTCCCGATTCTCGTGGCCACCGACGTGGCGGCGCGGGGGCTGGACATCTCGACGGTGACCCACGTGATCAACTACGACGTGCCGACGAGCCCCGACACCTACGTGCACAGGATCGGCCGCACCGGCAGGGTGGGGCGCTCGGGGCGCGCGATCACATTCGTGGAGGACCGCCAGAAGCGAGAGCTCGAGGCGATCGAACGGCACATCGGCACGAGCATCGCGACGTGGCAGAAGGGCGCGGTCGCTCCGCCCACGCCCGTGCGCGAGCGCCCGCGCCGGCACTCCAAGCCCCGCATCTCCCGTGATGGGGACGAGCCCTACGCGAAGCTCGTGCTCGGTGGCGGCCGGAGCACGGGGGTGCAGGTCGCAGACATAGTCAGCGCGATCACCTCCTCCGCCGGGCTCGACGGCGAGGCGGTTCGCGACGTGCAGGTGCTCGACCGCTTCTCGTTCCTCTCCGTGCCCGCCACCGAGGCGGACCGCGTGATCGAGGCGCTCAACGGCGGCACGGTGCGCGGGCGCGAGGTCAGCCTCGAGCGCGTGCGGATAAGGTAGGACGATGTCGACCGCGACGATGGAGACGACCGAGGGCCCGATCGTCTTCGAGCTGTTCGATGAGGATGCACCGAAGACGGTCGCGAACTTCCGCAAGCTCGCGACGGACGGCTTCTACGACGGCCTGAAGTTCCACCGCGTGATCCCGGACTTCATGATCCAGGGCGGCTGCCCGCAGGGGACCGGCACCGGTGGCCCCGGCTACACGTTCGAGGACGAGATCAACCCCCACAAGGTCGTCCGCGGCGCGCTGGCGATGGCCAACGCGGGGCCCGACACGAACGGATCGCAGTTCTTCATCGTCACGGCCCAGGCCTGCCCGTGGCTCGATGGAAAGCACACCGTTTTCGGCCAGGTCACCGAGGGCATGGACGTCGTCGACCGCCTCGAGGGCGTCGAGACCGACGCCGGCGACCGTCCCGCCGAGCCGATCGGCATCTCCGCGATCTCGCTCTCGGAATAGCCGCCGCGAGGGGGCTGCGCGCGGGCGCCGCCTGCGAGCCGTCGGAGTAGTCTTGTGGGAGATCAGGGTGAACTAGCAGGGGAGGGTCGAATGGCCACCGTCGAGCAGCACGCAACGGAGACCCAGAACGGCGCCGCCGCTGCGGCAGCCGCCGGAGACGGGATTCCCGTCGAGAACCCGGCGACCGGCGAGACGATCGCCACGGTCCCGGATCTCGGCCCCGAGGCGATCGCGCAGATGGCCGAACGGGGTCGTGCTGCTCAGCCCGGCTGGGAGGCCTTCGGCTTCGAGGGCCGCGGCAGGGTCCTGCTGCGCGCACAGAAGTGGCTGATGGACAACGCCGAGCAGGTCATCGCGACGATCGTCTCGGAGACCGGCAAGACCTTCGAGGACGCCGAGTTCGCCGAGATCGGCTACGCGGGCAACGCCTTCGGCTTCTGGGCGCGCGAGGCGCCGAACTACCTCGCCGACGAGCGCGTGAAGTCAAGCCAGGTGCTCGTCAAGGGCAAGAAGATCATCCAGCGCTTCCGGCCGCTCGGCCTGATCGGCGTGATCGGCCCGTGGAACTACCCGCTTACGAACTCCTTCGGCGACTGCATCCCGGCGCTGGCCGCGGGCAACTCGGTGATCCTGAAGCCCTCCGAGGTCACGCCATTGACCTCCATGCTGATGGCCGAAGGCCTGCGCGAGTGCGGTCTCCCCGAGAACGTGCTGCAGATCGCCACCGGTCGTGGAGAGACCGGAGCGGCGCTGGTCGAGCACGTGGACATGATCATGTTCACCGGCTCGACGCGAACCGGCAGGAAGGTCGCCGAAGCGGCGGCGCGGCGGCTGATCCCCGCGTCGCTCGAGCTCGGCGGCAAGGACCCGATGATCGTCCTCTCCGACGCCGACGTCGAGCGGGCGGCCAACTTCGCGACCTACTACTCGATGCAGAACGCCGGGCAGACCTGCATCTCGATCGAGCGCGTCTACGTCGAGGAGCCGGTCTATGACGAGTTCGTCGCGAAAGTCTCCGAGAAAGTCCGCGAGCTGCGCGTCGGCAAGCCCGAAGGCCCCGGCTCTGTCGAGGTCGGCGCGATCACGTTCCCGCCGCAGATGGACACGATCAAGGACCACGTCGCCGACGCCGTGCAGAAGGGCGCGCGCATCCTGACCGGCGGCAGCCAGGCGCCGGGCGCCGGGCGCTTCTTCGAACCGACCGTGCTCGTCGACGTCGACCACTCGATGAAGTGCATGACCGAGGAGACGTTCGGGCCGACGCTCCCGATCATGA
>DASZIU010000033.1:0-14768 GCA_035948815.1 Solirubrobacteraceae bacterium
GCCGTTCCCGTCGGACAGCTTCGACCTGGCGGTGAGCCTCGACGTGATCGAGCACCTCGAGCAGGACCTCGACGCCCTGCGCGAGCTGCGGCGCACTGTCGCGCCCGGGGGCTCCCTGATGGTCACCGTGCCCGCCTACCAATGGCTGTGGAGCGGCCACGACGAGATCAACCACCACCACCGCCGCTACACGCGGCGCTCGCTGCAGAGAGCCGCCGAGGAGGCCGGCTGGGAACAGGTGCGCACGACCTACTTCAACTCGCTGCTGCTGCCCGTGGCGATCATGTTGCGCCTCCTGGACCGGGTCAATCGCAAGACGACCGAGTCGAGCCTCGACCTGTGGGTCCCGCCCGAGCCGCTGAATTGGGTGCTCGAGCGACCACTGTTGCTGGAGGCGGCCCTGATCGGGCGCGGCGGGCGCATCCCCTCCGGGCTCTCACTGCTGGCGGTCTTCCGCTGAGCGGCGCGTTCGGTCAGGCGTCGTTGTCGGCGACGATGACCGGGGGGTGGACGCGGAACGTCCATGACCGGTTGACCAGGAAGGTCGACACCGTCACCACGGCCATCGCGCAGGCCTGGCTCACGAGCTTGTCCAGTCCCGCGCCGTCGACGAGCGCGTACAGCAGCAGCTCGTTGAGCCCCAGCCCGCACCCCTGGACGACCGCCCAGCGCACCGGCGTCAGGGCGTCGCTCACATGCTCCTTGAACGTCCAGCGGCGATTCAGCAGAAAGCCGTTCGTGGCCCCCACGAGAAATCCGATCGCCGATGCCGCCAGGTACCAGACGCCGAACACCTTCAGCAGCACCGTGTAGACGGCGAACGTGAGCAGCGTGTTGGACACCCCCACGGTCCCGAACTTGATGAACTGGATGAGAACGGGATTGCCGATCAGACGGCCGAGCCCCGGTAGGCTCGAGGATCTCGTCTGGCCTGCGGCGCGGTTGGAAGGCATCATGGACAGGATGACCGATAAATTCATCTGTGGCTTAAGCCGCTGGCGGAAGATGAGATGGAGTGCCGCGGGACACTCCTGGGAAACTAAGCACGATGGCGGATAAACCACTTCGCACACCCACCCTGCTCAGCGTCGTGGCTCCCGTGTACGACGAGGAGGAGCTCGTCGAGCAGTTCGTCGCCCGCGCGATCGCCGCCGTGGCCGACTACGAGTTCGAGCTGGTGCTCGTCGACGACGGCAGCACCGACCGCACGCCGGAGCTGCTGGATCGGATCGCCGCGGTCGACCCGCGCGTGCGCGTCATCCACCTCTCGCGGAACTTCGGGCACCAGGCCGCGCTCACCGCCGGGCTCGAGCACGCGATCGGGGATGTCGTCGCGATGATCGACGCCGACCTGCAGGATCCGCCCGAGCTGATCCCGGACATGGTCGCCGCCTGGAGCCAGGGAGCGGATGTCGTCTATGCCGTGCGCAAGCAGCGCGAGGGCGAGACGGCGTTCAAGCTGGCCACCGCGTCCTGGTTCTACAAGCTCTTCGACAAACTCGCTCAGGTCGACCTGGAGCCGAACTCGGGCGACTTTCGCCTGCTCGACCGGCGAGCGCTCAACGCGCTGCTGGCGATGACCGAGCGCTCGCGCTTCCTGCGCGGGATGACGGTCTGGGTCGGCTTCAACCAGACCGCCGTCTCCTATGAGCGCGACGCGCGCCATGCCGGCGAGACGAAGTACACGCTGCGCAAGATGCTCCGCTTCTCGCTGGACGCGATCGCGTCCTTCTCGCACCTGCCGCTGCAGCTGGCGACGTATGCCGGCCTGGTCTCGGCAGGCGTGGCGTTCATCGCGATCCCGGTCGTCATCATCCTGCGCGTCGCCGACTCCTACCTCCCGGGCTTCAGCTCGATCACGATCGCGATCCTGCTGCTCGGCGGCATCCAGCTGATCGCGATCGGTGTGATCGGCGAGTACGTCGGGCGCATCTACGACGAGGTCAAGCACCGGCCGCTGTACATCGTCCGCGAGGAGCTCAACCGGCCGACGGCGCCAGGACGCGCCACCGCGGGACCGGCGGTCACCGCCGGGCTGCCGGCACGCACGCCCGAGCGCATCGGCTAGCTCTCTCTCCCCGCCCGTCCTGTCCGCGAGTTACCGCGACGCGGGCCGGTCCGCTGTGTTTTCATCGCTCGATGCTCCTCGCTCGCCGTCAACGCCGGCTCGCGGCGCAGGCGCGCGGCGCGGCCCTCGCAACGGCGCTCGCCTGCGCGTGGATCGCGTTTCACGCAGCGGGCGCACTCGCCGAAGCCTGTCCGGGGTCGGGGACACAGGCGTGCCCGTACTCGGCGGCGCAGATGATCGGGCGGCGCGCCGAGGGAGTGCTCCGCTTCCCCGAGGCCGTCGCCGTGGACCCACAGGGCAACGTCCTCGTCGCCGACCAGCTCTCCTTCGTCGTCCAGAAGTTCAGCGCCTCCGGAGCGTTCTTGACCGAGTGGGGCTCCTTCGGCGGCGGCCACGGCCAGTTCGGGCCGATCGGCGGGCTCGCCACCGACTCGGCGGGCGACGTCTATGTCGTGGACTCCGAACACAACCGGATCCAGAAGTTCGACCCGAATGGCAACTTCCTGAGAACGTGGGGTCGCCGGGGGAGCGAACTCGGCGAGTTCAGCTTCGGCTCCTCGAAGGACTACACCCACCCGCCCGGCGGCGGCATCGCGATCGCCGGCGGCTTCGTCTACGTCGCCGACAGCGGCAATAACCGGATCGAGCGCTTCGACCTGGAAGGCGGCGAACCGATGCAGTGGGGCACGCGAGGCAGCGGCCCTGGCCAGCTCCTCTACCCACGCGGGCTCGCGGCGAACGCGACCGAGGTGCTCGTGTCCGACGACGACAATCACCGGATCGAGAAGTTCGACACCAACGGGAACCTCCTCGGGGCCGCAGGCAGCCAGGGGACCGGCCCCGGCCAGTTCGGCTTCCCCTACGGCATCGCCCTGGACGGGAGCGGCAACGCGTATGTCGCCGACGACATCAACCACCGCGTGGTCAAGCTGAATCCCGACCTCTCGTTCGCCGGCGCCTGGGGTGGATACGGGACCCACCCCGGGCAGCTCGGGTTTCCGCGCGCGCTGGCGAGCGACTTCTTCGGCGACACGTATGTCGCCGACACCGCGAACGACCGAATCCAGGTCTTCGACCCGGTCGGCAACCTGCTCAGCACGTTCGGGATCTCGGCGCGCGGTCCGGCGCAGCTCACCGGCCCGCGCGGCGTGGCGATCGATCCGGCCGGCCGGCTGCTGGTCTCAGACACGGTGAACGACCGCATCCAGATGTTCTCCGCGGGGGCGAGCGCGTATGCCGGCCAGTGGACCCTGGCGGGCGGCTACCGCGCGACATTCAGCGCACCCGCCGGCATCGGCATCGACCCGCGTGGGTCCGTATACGTCGCAGACCAGGGTCATGGCCGCGTCGTCCGCCTGTGGGGCGACGCCACCTACCTGTCCGAACTGGGTGGTCCGGCGGACGTCGGCGGCGCGCAGCTCAACGGCGCCGGCTCGGTCGCGGTCGCGGCCGGAACCGGCGCCACGTACGTCGCGGACACGGCCCACAATCGAGTGCTCGTCTACAGCGCCGAAGGGTCGCTGGTTGCCAGGTGGGGAGCGGCCGAAGGCGGCGGCGCGGCCGGCAGCGGCCAGGGCGAGTTCAACCACCCCGCGGCCGTCGCGCTCGACGCCGCTGGAAACGCATATGTCGCCGACACGAACAACGATCGGGTCGTCAAGCTCTCGCCGGACGGATCGGTGCTCGCCGAATGGGGCTCGGCGGGCAGCGGCGACGGTCGCTTCCACGGGCCCTCGGGAATTGGCGTGGACGGCGCCGGCGAGGTCTACGTGCTCGACGGCGAAAACAACCGGGTGCAGGTCTTTGACGCGAACGGCCGCTTCCTGGCGAAGTGGGGCCTGCGCGGAACCGGCGTCGGTGAATTCTCCAAGCCCGTCGGGCTCGCGGTCGGCTGCGACGGCGACGTCTACGTCTCGGACACCGACAACAACCGCGTGCAGCGCTTCACGCCGAGCTCGCCCTCGCCGGCTGGCTGCCTCGCGCCCGGCGGCTGGCCGCCGCCGCTGAACGTGGCGCCCGTCCTGCGCGTGAGCCTTCCTCGGCGGGGTGCGGTGCTCGCGCGGCGGGCGCTGGCGCTGACGGTGAGCTGCGAACGAGCGTGCCGGATCCTCGTGACGGCGACCCTGTCGCCG
Organism: Solirubrobacteraceae bacterium; assembly: GCA_035948815.1. Classification (GTDB taxonomy): domain Bacteria; phylum Actinomycetota; class Thermoleophilia; order Solirubrobacterales; family Solirubrobacteraceae; genus Palsa-744. Next base: position 4,201 of record DASZIU010000033.1, read on the forward strand.
CGGGGACGTCCCCGCGCCGTGCCGCTCCTGGCCGCCGCACGTTCGCTGCCCCCGGCGCTCGTGGGGCACGTTCGGCTTCGCATCGGACCGACGGCGCTGCGTCGGCTGCGCAGGGCGCTCGGACCTCGGCGAACGCTGACGGCGCGGATCCGGATCGTCGCCGCGGGCCCGACGGGACGGCGAACGATCCTCGGCCAGACCTACCTCGTCAGCCGCTGATCAGCGGCGCGGCGGCACCCTTCGATCGCGCGTCCCCTGACACGTGCTCATGTTCGTGGGGGGCCAGCGCCGATAATTGGCGGATGAACGACGAACAGCCTGCCATGCAAGACCAGGACGCCGGAATGGAATACCGCCGCGAGAGGATCAGGATCGAGACCGAGCGGCTCCGCATCGAGGGGGTCCTCACGCTCGCGCGCGACGGCTACCGCAGCCGCGTGTCGGATGTCCTGAACGCCTCCGAGCGTGACTTTCTCACGCTGACCGAGGTGACGGTCGCCCCGCTCGACGGTGGCCCGGTCGAGCTGCACCCCTATCTGACGCTCGCCCGCAGGCACATCGTCTTCGCCGTCGCGGTGTCGGACGAGTCCGGCGGCTGAACCGGACGTCAGAGGCTCCGCTGAAGCAGCACGAGATCGATCCAGCGACCGAACTTTCGAGCGATCTGCGGCATGCGGCCGACCTCGCGAAAGCCGAGCCCCTCGTGGAGCGCTAGTGAGGCCGCGTTCTCGGCGTCGACGCCGGCGACCAGCACATGCTTACCGGCCTGTCGTGCCCTCGCGATCACCTCCTCGACGAGCAGCCGTCCGGCTCCACGCCGGCGGTGGCCGGCCGCGACGTGAACCGAATGCTCGACGCTCGAGTCATAGCCGGGCCACGGGCGGAACTCGCCATAGCTTGCGAACCCCACTACGACGCCGGCATCGCGCGCCACGACGACCGGCTGCGAGCGCCCGCGGCGCGCGCGCAGCCAGGCACGACGCTCCTCTACCGTCACCGGCTGCTCGCTGAAGACGGCGGTCGTGGTGGCGATCACGTCGTTGTAGATCGCGACGATCTCGGGAATGTCCTCGTCGGTGGCATCCTCGATCTGCATCTGCTCTTCGCCCCGCTGGCGGGACCGCGCAATATAGTCGCCTTCCCGTTCGGCGGGCGAGCGACGTCGCCGTAAACCGCGCCACGGCCACGGGCGGGAAGGTCGCGGATCTGCGAGCATCCGGGCATGGGAGCGGAGGGCTCGGTTCGAGGGACACGCCCAGGTGCCCGGCCCGGCGTCGGCGCCCGCATGGAGGTCGCCGCGGCTCGCGCGATCGCGGCACTGCCACCGGCGGTGAAAAGAGTGATCGCGGGAAAGCCGATCCGCCTCGACGGACTCGAGCTGGACCTCGACGCGCAGGTCCTGGTCAGGCTCGATGAGCTCGATCCGCGGCCTCCGCTGCCGACGCGCTCCCCGAGCGAGGCTCGCGCCGACCTGCGGCGCGCGACGCGCCTCGTCGCGGGCCCGACGCCGGCGCGCGTGAGCGCCGCCGAGGTCACGGTCGCCGGCGCCGACGGGCCGCTCCGCGCACGCCTCTATGTCCCGGACGTCTCGCCGAACGCCGGCGCCGCCGGTCCGCTGCTCGTCTTCTACCACGGCGGCGGATGGGTCGCCGGGGACCTCGACACGCATGACAATCCGTGCCGGCTGCTCGCGCGTGCCTCCGGCGCGCGGGTGCTGAGCGTCGACTACCGCCTCGCGCCGGAGCATCGCTTTCCGGCGCCCGTCGAAGACGCGCTCGCGGCCTTCCGCGACGCTGTGGGGCGCGCGGCCGAGTTCGGCGCCGACCCGGGACGCGTGGCCGTTGGAGGCGACAGCGCCGGAGGTCACCTCGCCGCCGTCACAGCGCAGCAGTGCGCGCACGACGGCGGCAGCGCTCCGGCGTTCCAGCTGCTGATCTATCCCGCCACCGACACCGCGAACGAGGCGCCGTCCCGACGGACGTTCGCCGAGGGCTTCATCCTCACGAAGGCGAACATCGACTGGTACCTGGAGCAGTTCCTCGGCCCCGACGGCGACCGGCGCGACCCGCGCGCCTCGCCGCTGCTGGCCGACGATCTCGCCGGAGTGGCTCCCGCGCTCGTCGTCACCGCGGGGTTCGACCCCCTGCGCGACGAGGGAGAGGCCTACGCCCGCAAGCTCGCCGATGCCGGCGTGCCCACCGTCCTGCGCCGCCACCCCGGGTTCGTGCACGGCTTCCTGAACATGCTGATCGGCGGATCGGGGCCCCGCGAAGCGATCGGCGAGATGGGCGGAGCCCTGCGGGCGGCCTTGGCCGGTGCGCTGCCGCCCCAGGGCGCGGTGCCGGAGCCTGCCGCTGGCGGCCGCGAGGTCCAGGCCTGACGCCTGGCTGCGCCGGGAGCCTCGAGGAGGCGAGACCCGGCCGCTGAGCCGGACCGGCCAGCGAGACGCCCCGCCCCGAGCCGGCTGAGGCGGCCCGGGCAGCGAGTCGCGCGCCGGCTGAGACGGTCCGGGCAGCGGGCGGGGCGGGTACCTTGTAGCCCGTGGGCCCTCGTCCCGAGTCGACTTGACCACCACGGTCACACCGGCAGGACAGCGGCGGGTGCTCGCGGCCGCGAGGGCGCCGCAGCTCGAGACCGGGCTCCTGCTCGCGCTCGCGCTCGGTCTCTTCGCCGCCGGCCCGGTGATCGCCGCGACGCTGCACGGCCTGATCGACGGCTGGCTGCCGGCCGGGGACCAGGCCAACATCGCCACCCGCGCGCACGACGTGTTCACATCCCGGAGCTCGCTGGTGGGGTTGCACTCCGACGCGAGCGCCGCGATCAACCGCGATGTCTACAGCCTCGGGCCGATGCTCTTCTGGCTGCTGGCCGTGCCCGCGCGTCTGGGAAGCCCAGGCTGGATGACGCTCGCGATCGGCGTCGTGAACTCGGCGGCGATCATCGGCTCGGTCGTGCTCGCCCGGCGTCGCGGCGGCACCACGCTCATGTTCATCACCGCCGTCGCGCTGATCCTGATGGCGCGCTCGCTCGCGCCCGAGGTGCTGCACGACATCTGGAACCCGTCGGCCGGCCTGTTCCCGTTCACGCTCTTGATCTTTCTCTGCTGGTCACTGGCATGCGGGGAATACCGCCTGCTCCCGCTGACAGCTCTGGTCGTGAGCTTCGTCGTCCAGTGCCAGCTCGCGTTCGTGCCGCCCTGCCTCGGCCTGCTCGCCGTCGGGCTGGGCGGGCTGGCGGTGTCGTTGAGAAAGGCCGCGGGCGCCCGTCGCGCACGGCCCGCGCGACGGGGACGCCGCGTATGGCCGTGGCTGGCCGCTGCACTCGTCGTGGCGGTCGCCTGCTGGACGCCGCCGGCAATCGACCAGATCCGTGGGAAACCGGGCAACGTGACGAACGTCATCCGCGCTGCGACCGCGAACACGCCCAAGCTCGGCCCCTCCGTCGGCTGGAACGCGGTCGTGCGCGCCGTCGGGGTTCCTCCATGGTGGCTGAGGAACCCGGCGTCACCGTGGAACCGGAAGTACGAAGTGCGGACCTCCTCGAGCGCCCTCGCCACCGCCACCGCCGTCCTGATGCTGCTCGCGCTGGCGGTGATCGCGGCGGCGGGCGTCCTCCGGCGGCGTCCCGAGCTGTGGGCCGGCGCGCTGATCGCGCTGATGCTGTGCGCCGGGCTGTACGCGACCGCCGCATCGACGCCGACGAAGCGGGTACTCGCCGAAACGCTCGGGTACACGATGTGGTGGGCCTCGCCGGCGGGGATGTTCGTGTGGGTGATGATCGGCTGGTCGGCCGTGTCGATGCTGCTCGAGCGACGCGTGCCGCGGTTCCGCCTCCCGGCCCTGGCGGCGGCCGCGGGTGCCGTCGCGGTCGCGGGTGTCGCCCTCGCAGTCGCGCTCACGCAGAGCGCCGACTATCACCTGCCCGAGTACAAGCCCGTCGCCAAGATCTACGCGGGCCTCGGCCGCGGCGTCCCCGCGCGCCGCACCGTGTTGCTGCTCGCCTATCTCGACAACCGCACCTTCCGATTCAAAATGGCGGCGCGCTTCGCGCTTGTGCGTCGCGGGATCCACCCGGTCTCACCCGGCATCGACGTGCGGCTCGGCAGCTGGTACAGCCTCGATCATCGTCGCTATGACTGCACGGTCTACGTCAAGGACGGAGCGGCCAGTCCGGGGCATCGGGCGACGAGGGTGGGGCGCTTCAACTTCGAAGACGGCACCGGCAGCTACCCGGTCAGCGTCTGGGTCTCACCGGCAGGGTGCCCGCTCGCAGCCTCCACGAAGGCGACCGCGCGCCCGCGGCTCTCGAGTCCCGGCGCCTGACCCGCCGCTAGCCCGGTGTGTAGGTCGCGTAGAGCGACATCTGCTCGGCGTCGACCGTCGGGGTGCCGAAGGCGCTCGTCGGCCCCGAGGTGTAGGTGTTGGTGTTGTAATCGCGCGAGCCGGTGACGCTGTCGAAGCGGAAGGCGGCGATGCTGCTGGTCGCTCCGGTGATCACGCCGATCCAGTAGTTGCCCGCCGCGAGTTTCACCGGCGAGACGAACGTCAGGTCATACCAGCCGGCCGCGTTCGTGTTCTTGAAGGTGAACTGTCCGGAGGTTGCGAGCAGCGATCCAGGCGCGCCCGACGAGTCGGAGTAGATCAGGCCCTCGATCAGCTGCTGTCCCGCTTTTCCGTTCGGCGCGAGGTAGACGCTGAGCTTGGTGACCGACCCCGCGGCCGGCATCGCGTAACGGTTCACGCGCTTGCGGTTGGCGAGGAAGCTGTCGCTTGAGGCACCGACGGTGGTCTTGCCGAACGTCGCCGTGCCGGACTGGATCGCGGCCGTCGCCGTGGAGGTCGCCGGGCTGCCAGGTCCGCCGGCGTTGCTCGCCGTCTCTTCGACGGCGATCGTGTGACCCACATCCCCGGAGACCGGGACGTAGGTGGGGTTGGTCGCTTCTTTGATCGGCAGGCAGCTCGCGCCGAGCGAGTTGCACTGCAGCCACTGATATTTGTACGCGGTCGGTTCGTTCGTCCACGTGCCGTGATGCTCGGTCAACGTCTGCCCCTGCTGGGGCGTGCCCGTGATCGTGGGGACGCCCGTGTTCGCCGGAGGTGGAGGGGGTGGCGGCGCAACCGCGGCTGTCGCGGTCGATCTCGCGGGGACGCTCGAGCCGCCTTCGTTGCCGGCCGTCTCTTCAACAGCGATCGTGTGCCCCACATCACCGGACGCCGGCACGTAGGTCGGGTTCGTCGCTTCTTTGATCCCGACGCACGCTTTGCCCGACCCGTCGCACTGCAGCCACTGGTATTTGTAGGCGGTCGGTTCGTTGCTCCAGCTCCCGTGATGCTCGGTCAAGGTCTGACCCTGCTGCGGAGTGCCGGTGATCGTCGGTGGCGCGAGGTTCACCGGCGCCGCCGCGATGATCTTCGCCGTCGCCGTCGAGGTGGCCGGACTCCCGGGCCCGCTCCCATTGCTCGCCGTCTCTTCCACCGCGACCGTGTGACCGACATCGCCCGACACGGGTGTGTAGGTCGGGTTCGTCGCTTCTTTGATCGCGACACAGCTCGCCCCCAGCGAGTCGCACTGCAGCCACTGGTACTTGTAGCCCGTGGGTTCGTTGCTCCAGGTCCCGTGGTGCTCGGTCAGCGTCTGACCCTGCTGCGCGGTCCCCGTGATCGTCGGCGGGGCGCTGTTGACCGGCGGCGGAGGCGGAGGAGGGGCCACGGCGGCCGTCGCGCTTGACGTTGCGGGCGCGCCCGGACCGCCTTCGTTGCTCGCGATCTCTTCCACGGCGATCGCGTGACCCACATCACCCGGGACGGGTACGTAGGTCGGGTTCGTGGCTTCTTTGATGGGGACGCAGCCTTTCCCTGAGCCGTCGCACTGGAGCCACTGGTAGTTGAACGCGGTCGGTTCGTTCGTCCAGGTGCCATGGTGCTCGGTCAATGTCTGACCCTGCTGTGGAGTGCCCGTGATCGTCGGCGGCGCCGAATTGACCGGCGCTGAGGCGACTATCTTCGCGCTCGCCGCCGAGCTCGCCGGTGTCCCCGGGCCGCCCGCGTTGCTCGCCGTCTCTTCCACCGCGACCGTGTGACCCACGTCACCGGACACGGGAACGTACGTGGGGTTGGTGGCTTCTTTGATCGCGACACAGCTCGCTCCGAGCGAGTCGCACTGCAGCCACTGGTATTTGTAGGCGGTCGGTTCGTTCGTCCACGTGCCGTGATGCTCGGTGAGCGTCTGCCCCTGCTGCGCCGATCCCGTGATCGTCGGCGGGGCGCTGTTTGCGGGCGGCGAGATCGGAACCGGAGGCGTGTAGGTCGCATAGAGCGACATCTGCTCGGGGTCGACCGTCGGGCTCCCGAACGGGCTCGTCGGACCGGAGGCGTAGGTGTTCGCGTTGTAGTCGCGCGCCGAGGTGACCGCGTCGAAGCGGAAGCCGGCGACTTTGCTCGATGCGCCCGTGATGATGCCGATCCAGTAGTTGCCCGCGCCCAGTTTCAGCGGCGAGGAGAAGTTCAGGTCATACCAGCCGGCCGCGTTCGTGCTCTGGAATGCGAGTTGTTCGGAGACCCCGAGGAGAGCGCCCGGCGCACCGGAGGAGTCGGCGTAGATCAGGCCCTCGATCAGCTGCTGGCCCGAGGTTCCGGTCGGCGCGAGGTAGATGCTGAGCTTCGACACCGACCCGGAACCCGACAGCGCGTAGCGGTTCACCCGCTTGCGGTCGGCCAGGAAGGTGTCGGTGGAGCCCCCCACGGTGGTCTTGCCGAACGTCGCGGACGGCATCTGCACGACGGCCGTCTGGGCGGAGCTCGCGGGAGCCGATTTGCCACCGGGGTTGGAGGCCACGACGGCGACCCGCAGGGTCGATCCCACGTCGCCCGAGGAGACCGAGTACGTGGAGGCGCTCGCGCCGGAGATCCCGGCGCATTTGGCGCCGGTGTTGTCACAGCGCTGCCATTCGTATTCGAAGCCGGTCGGTTCGTTTGTCCAGGTCCCGTTGTGGGCCGTCAGCGCCTGGCCCTGCTGCGGCGTGCCGGTGATGGTCGGCAGCGCCGTGTTGGCGGGCGCAGGCGGCAGCGTGCCGGTGCCGCTGAACTTGACTTCGTGCAGACCGGTCGTGTCGTTGCCGTTTAGCAGCCACACGCCCGTGGCCGGGCCGGCGGCGGTCGGCGAGAACGACACGGTCTCGGTGAGCGTTTCACCGGGTTTGATCGTGGTGCCCTCGGAGAGCGCCGTCGTCGCGGCGAAGGCGCCTCCGCTCGGCGGCTTGGACTTCGTGACCGACACGTTCGTCCCGCCCGCGTTTTCGACGGTGAACGACTTCGTCACGCTCTTGCCGACCTGGACTTCGCCGAATTCGGTCTGTTCGCTCGTGATCTTCAGCGTCCCCGGCGGGCCGGCGCTGCCAGACAGCCCGACCGCGCCGTTGCCACCGGTCGTTTCCATCGCGATTTCACTCGTGAACGTGCCTTCGGAGGTCGGTTTGAAGCTGACGTTCACGTTCACCGAGCCGCCCGGTTCGATCGTGCTGCCTTTTTCGGGGACGCCGGTCGCCCCGAACGGGGCGGCGGGCATCTTGATCGCGTTGATCGTGAGCGGAGCCCCACCGGTGTTGCTGAAGGTGGCGGTGCTCGTGAGTTCGCCGCCCACCGTCGTGCCGCCGAACGCCACGAGCACGGGATTGATGGTGAGCTGGGCGCTCGCCGCCTGGCCCGTGCCGGACAGCGAGAAGGAGGTGCTCCCGGCCGTCGTTTCAGCCGTCAGCGTAGCTCCGAGCGCACCGCTCTGCGTCGGTTTGAACGTCACCGGCACCTGGATCGTCTGTCCCGCCGTGAGCGTCGCCGGCAACGGGGGTGTGCTCGTGCCGACGGTGAACTGGGAGGAGCTGCTCGTGAGTTTGTTGACCGTCAGATTGGTCGTCGCGGTGAGCGTCACGGTCTTCTGGCTGGAGCTTCCCTGGGTCGTGGTCGGGAAGCTCGTCGCGGAGCCTGTCAGCGGCGGCGTGACGGGCGAGCCGAACGCCATCACCTTTCCTTCCCGGTTGCCGACGTAGATCCGCCCGGCGCCAACGCCCGGGACGGCGAACTTCGAGGATGTGCCGACCGGCGCGCTCCAGCGCAGCACGGGCTTGCCTTCGACTGGAATCGGATCGTAGGCGCGCAGCTGCGCGCCGGATCCGCCGCCATTCGGCGCCCACACGATCCACACGAGCGCCGTGCCGGATGTCGTGCCTTCAGAGGTCACGACCGCGGCGCTCGAGCCGAATCCGTAGGCGTCCGACGAGCTCGCCTGCAGCGCGAGCGTCGGCTGTCCGGTCCCCGATTTGCCGTACTTGTAGACGCGCAGGAAGCCGTTGCCGCTGTATGCCGTCGGGATGTAGATCCATCCGCCGTCGCCCGGCCAGACGGCCGGCCGCGACCATACGCCGCCGTACGGGCCGATGCGATCGACGACCTTGTCCGCGCCGCCGGTGCCCTGGCGGAACCCGCCCAGGCTTTCGCGGTTGAGCAGGTAGACGTAACCCTCCTTGCCGACCGCGACCGCCAGGTGCGGAAGTGCGGGCGTTCCGAAGTACTGGTCATTGAGGACCGTGAGGCCTCCGGACGCGAAGTCGGCATCGAATTTGTCCATTTCGGGCGCATTGAAGGGCGCGAAGAAGTCGACCGGTTGCAGGGTCCCATCGGGCTGCACAGCAATCCGAACCGCCGCCTCTCCGAGGCTGGCAGGCGGCTGGTTGCCCGGCACCGCGACCGTCGGAGCGCCGCCGTTGCCGGTCGTGAAGAGGATCTGGCCGGGACCGTCGGAGCTGAGGCCGGCACCCGACTGCCAGATCCCGCCGCCGTTGTTCGCGCTGGTCTCGTCCACCCACCTCGCCTTGACTTCCCCTTTGGTGGAGACGCCGAAGATCCACCCTTTCCAGGGGGTGACGTCGCAGTGCGAGCCGAACGCCGCGTAGACCACGCCGTTGAGGAGCAGCAGCCCGGGGCGCTGCAGCTCGGTCGTTGGCTGGAACGCCTCGCCTGGCTGGTTCTGAGCGTTGCCCGCGAGTTCCACGGGGAAGCCGGCCTTCTCTTTTCCGTTGGTCATGTCGATCGCGTCCATGTACCAGCGGGCCGTCCCTGAGCTTCCGGAGGCGTAGGTCTTGTGCGTCAGGTACGCCGTGCTGGTCGTGGGGTCGATGACCGGTGTGGATGTCACGCCGATGTTTGGCGTGAGGTCGGCGCACCCGACGTCGGCCGGGTTCCACGGAGTGCCGAAGCTCAGCGTCGAGGACCAGCGCACCGACCCGTTGCCGGGATCGAGGCCGTAGACCTTGTTGTTCTCGGTCGCGATCAGCAGCGTGCCGTTGGAGAGCAGGGGCTGCGCGTAGACCGATCCTTCGACGTTCGTGGACCACATCTGGCCGAACGTGCCACCGCTGACGAGCTGCGGCGTCAGCGACGACTGTTCCGGATACCAGCCGTCGCGCCGGTCGCCGCCCGCGTTGGTGACGCCTTCGGCGAGTACCTGCCCGGCGGTCGCAAGGCCGGCCAGCGCGAGCAGCACGAGCAGGGGCACGAGCCGCCTCGTCGCTCGGCACGTCAATGAAAATCGCCGTCTGCGGCGTGTGCGCTTCGTGGCGTTGCCAAGCATCCTTGCCCGGTTCCCCCCAGTGACTCGAATTTGTCCCCCGCCACCCTTGACCCCGGCGGGAGGTGATGCCGGATGATAGGGCACCGGGGGCGGCGTGGGAAATTTCTTGGTGGCGCTCTTGACCGGCACACGCCTGCCCGCGTAGGGTCCCTCACGCGATGTCCCTGACGGTGAGCGACAGCCCGCACAGCGTCGCCGAGACGATCGACCGCCTCCTCGGCGCGCTCGAGCGCCGCAAGGTCCAGGTCTTCGCGCGGATCGACCACGCTGCGGGTGCGCGTGACGCCGGCCTGGAGCTCGCGGACGAGCAGTTGCTGATCTTCGGTGATCCACGGGTTGGCACCGTCTTGATGCAGAGCGATCGGGCGATCGGCTACGAGCTCCCGCTGCGGGTGCTGGCATGGGAGCAGGCGGGCCAGACCAAGGTGGGCTACCGTCGGCCCAGCGAGCTCGCCGACGACTATGCCGTCGCCGACAGGAGCGAGGTGCTCGAGCGCATGGACAGCCTGCTCGGGCAGCTCGTCGCCGAGAGCGTCGCGACTTCGTGACCGCGCGCCACCGCCGCGGACGCGCGGCGTCAGGCCCCGAGGGTCGAGCGGGCCTCGCCGGAGAGCCGCTAGGCCGGAACCTCGGCGGCCGGCTCGTGACCTGACTCGAGCCGCATCCCCCGGCGCGCGAGCGCGGACACGCCGCCGTCCACGACGTGGATCACCTCGCGTGCCCCATGGAGCTTCAGGAGGCTGGCAGCAGTGGCCGAGCGGATCCCCCCGGCACAGACGACGGCGATCGGCCGGCCGGCGTCGAGTCCCGCGGGTATCGCCGAGCGCACGTCGTGCCACGCGGTGAAGTGCGATCCCAGGATGTGGCCGTCCTCCCACTCATGACGCTCGCGGACGTCCAGCACCTGCAGGTCGGGATCCCTCGCCATCACGTCAGGCAACTCGTCC
>DASZIU010000034.1:0-4743 GCA_035948815.1 Solirubrobacteraceae bacterium
TTCCGTCTGGCCGGGCGCGGAATGCCCGACGTCAGGGGAGGCCGCCGCGGCGACCAGTACGTCGTGGTGCAGATCGTCATCCCCAAGGACCTCACTGCGGAACAGAAGGCGATCCTGCGCAAGGTCGGCGGCCTGACCGGCAAACCCGAAAAGGTGTCCAAGGGCTTCTTCGAAAAGCTGCGCGACGCGATCTTGCTTGACTAGCTGAAATTCGATCGGCGACGGATAAACTTCCGATCGCGTCCGTGCGTTCAGATGTCGTGAAGGGAAGGGGTTACAGCGCTGTGGCGATCGCGGCGCTGTTCTTGCTGGTGTGCGGCTGCGCCCGCCCGCAAGGCGCTCGCGCGCTGGTTACGCTCTCGCCGTCTCCCACGCCCATCCACCACGAGCCCCTGCTCATCTCCAACCCGGTTTTCCACTCGGGTGAGGTCGGCGTCACTTACGCGCCGGTCACGCTCAGCGCGACAGGCGGTGTCCCGCCTTACACCTGGACCTCCGTTGGGTCGCTTCCGGCCGGGCTCACCCTGTCCTCGGACGGCGTCGTCTCCGGCACGCCGACTCAGGGCGGCTATTTCGCCTTTGGAGTGCAGGTCCTGGACTTCGGCAAGAACGACACCGCCGGCCTTCCCGCCAACATCCCGATCGTGCCCCGCCTCACGGCCAGTCTTGTTTCCGCTTGCGCTACCGAGTGCACGGTGGAGCTTGGCTGCGTGAGTGTCTGCGGTACGTTCGGGCAGGCCAGCGGAGGCGCTGCGCCGCTCACGTACAAGCTCACAAGCGGCCCACTTCCGGCAGGCACCACGCTGAACGGCCTGAGCCTGAATGGGACGTTTACGGGCCTGCCGGGCCGGTTGCAGTTCACGGTCCAGGTCACCGACGGCTTCGGCGCCACAGCGCTGCTCACAGCGAGGTACAACCTGCTCCCGCACATCTCGTTTGGAGGCGGAAATGTCACTTGCCCTTATAACGGCTGCGCAGCTCCGTCGACACTCGCCTATCAAGGGGGGAACGGTACGCCAGGAGTCCAGGTCACGAGCTGGGTTGTGACGTGCGACTACCCCGGATGCGGGCCTCAGCCGACTCCACCAGTTTCGGCAGGAGGCGGTTACGTCGCGATAACCGTGCCACCATCCCACGGCGGCAACGGGTACAAGGCAGTGCTTCAGCTGTTGTTGACCGACACAAGCCTCTGCGGTGCCGGCATGCACTGCTCAATCGCGGGAACCGTGAACGTAGTTGTCCTCCCGGGTTAGGAAGGCCATCTCAGCCACTTCTAAGGTTTCAGGCATAACTTGGGCGCAACCGGGGTAGTTATTAGGTTCGGCAGTAACAAACCGCCGTACATAAGAAGGAAGAGAGTGGCTAAAACAATCGATCTCGAGCTGACGCGGGCCGAAGTGGAGGTCATCGAGCTGGAGGCTCGCCTCCGGGTCGTGCCCATGAACGACACCCAGCTTTCCGACGCTCTCAAGATGGCCCTCGCCGCCAAGAAGGAGCGTCTCCTGAAGCTCCGGACCCTCCACGCCGCCGCCGGCCGGGCCCGAACCACGGACAAGGACAACGGGGACGTCAACCCGCTCCACGCCCAGCGCCGGCCGCCCCTGAAGCGGACCGTGCCCCAGCGCCCACCGGCCAAGTCAAGCAAGTAATCCTGTAACCGGCGCAGGCCGCTAGGCCTGGAGCTGGCTCGGGCCGTGCGCAGCGAATCGCGGGCTCGAACGTTATGGTGATCGAGTTGGCCAGCGACTCGAAGCCGTCCCCACCTACATCCCCCAGCCCATCAGCACCCGACGCGGTCGCTGGATGGGCGAACGAGGATCATGGGCTCTGGAGGTGGGCCCGGCTGCTGCCGGTGATCACCGGCCTCGTCGCGGCGCTCATCCTCGTGGCGGTCGGAATCCGGCTCTGGCTCGCCAGCGTGGGCTCGACCGAGCTGATCGCCTGGGCGGTCGGCCTCCTCTTGCTGGCGGTACTCGCTTACCTCAGCCAGTACTTCCTCGATCGCAACCTATCGCTCCAGTCTGAGCGCCAGTCCTCACTCCTCAGGGCGATCAGCGACATCGGCGAGGGGCTCGTGATCACCGAAAGCGGCCGTTTCGTCGCGGGCAACGCCGCGTACGAGGCGCTGACCGGGTATGAGGCGGCCGAGCTCGCAGCCATGCCTTCACTGATCGACCTTGCCCCGGCGGAGGAGCGACAGCGCCTGACCGACCAGCTCGCCAAGCGGCTCGAGGGGGGCGAGGTGCCGTTTCGCTACGAATCTGCGATCGTCCGGAAGGACGGCCAGCGGATCCAGGTCGAGACAGCGGTGCGGCGCCTGGCCGCCGAGGGCAAGCATCGGCTGCTCGCCCTGGTCCACGACATCAGCGAACGGCACCGCATGGAGGAGGCCGAGCGCGAAAGCGAGACGCGGTTCCGCACGCTGTTCGAGCAGGCCCAGGCGGGCATGGCCTTCGCCGGCCTCGACGCCCACATCACCACGGTGAACCCGGCCTTCTGCCAGCTCGTCGGCTACGGCGATGCGGAGCTGCGCAACCTCTCGCTCCTGGACATCACTCATGCGGAGGACGTGCCCGCGGTGCAGGAGGCGCTCCGCCGCATGCTCGCCGGCGAGGTCGAGGGGACACGGCTCGAGAAGCGCTACACGCGTAAGGACGGCGAGCCCGTGTGGGTCGACGTGACGACCCGGCTCGTTCGCGGCCCTGACGGAAAGCCGATGTACCTGCAGACGGTCGCGGTCGACATCCGTGACCGCAAGCGCGCCGAGGTCCTCCAGGCCGCCCGCTTTGCGGTGACGCAGGCGCTGGTCACGTCGCCGGGCTGGGAGAAGGCCGCGCCCGGCGTGCTCGAAGGCCTGTGCCGGGCGCTCGACTGGGAGCTGGCCGAGTACTGGGAAGTCGACGTCGAACGCGAGTCGATGCACTTCGTCACCGCGTGGAAGCGGCCGGGTCGCGACACCTCCAGCTATGAGGTCACTGCCGCCGAAGCGAGCTACCGCCGCGGCGAGGGATTGGCAGGCAAGGTGTGGGAGTCGGGCGCGCCGGTCTCGGTGGGGGACCTCGCGACCGACGATTCGCCGCGCTCGGTCGCCGCGGTCGCCGCGGGCCTCAGAGGCATCGTCGGATTCCCGGTGCGCAGCGGTCGCCGTGTCGTCGGGATGATCGCGCTGCACACGTGGGCTCCGCGCGAGCCGGATGAGGGACTGCTCGCCGTCATGAGCGACGTCGGGTCGCAGATCGGCGAGTTCGTAGAGCGCAAGCGCGCCGAGGTTGCCCTGCAGGAGAGCGAGAAGCGGATGCGGTCGGTGCTCGACAACGTCTCGGACGGGCTGGCCACGATCGAGCAATCGGGGACCATCGAGTCGGCCAACCCGGCCGTGGTCAAGCTCTTCGGCTACCCGGAGCAGGAGCTGGTCGGCCAGCAGGCGGACGTGCTGATCGCGACCACGCACCGCAGCGCGTTCACCAACTATCTCGAGCGCCGGCTCAAGCTGGACATCCCGGTCAGCGGCGCCCACGAGACGATGGGCAAGCGCAAGAACGGAAGCCTATTCCCGCTGGAGTTCGTCGTGAGCTCGATGCAGATCGGCTCCCGCCATCTGTTCATCGCCACGCTGCGCGACATCTCCGAGCGCAAGGCTCACACCGACGCGCTCGAGTACCAGGCCCTGCACGACGCGCTCACCGGCCTGCCCAACCGAAGCCTGTTCGGTGACCGCCTGCGGCAGGCTCTGCTGGCGGCGCGTCGCAACCAGAAGATGTTCGGCGTGCTGCTCCTCGACCTCGATCGCTTCAAGGACATCAACGACGCCCTCGGCCACGACCGCGGCGACAGCCTGCTGCAGGAGGTGACGGCGCGGCTGCGCGGCGTGTTGCGCGCGACCGACACCATCGCGCGGCTTGGAGGCGACGAGTTCGCGGTGCTGACCACCGACGCCAAGCATCCCGATGACGTCGTGGCCACGGCCAAGAAGATCCTTGCCGCGCTTGAAGGTCCGTTCGCGATCGCGGACCAGATGGTCGAGACCGGCGCGTCCATCGGCACCGCGATGTACCCGCTGCACGGAGACGATCCGAGCACGCTGCTCCGGCGCGCGGATGTGGCGATGTACGTCGCGAAGCGCTCCGGCGGCGGGTACGCGGTTTATGCGCCGGAGCAGGAGGCGCAGACACTTCGCCGCTCGGGGCTGGCCGGCGAGCTGCGCCGGTCGATCCCGCAGGGCGAGCTCGTGCTGCACTACCAGCCGCAGGTCACGCTCGCCACCGGTGCGATTCATTCGGTGGAAGCGCTCGTGCGCTGGAACCATCCCCGCGAGGGATTGATGCCGCCCGACCGGTTCATCCCGATGGCGGAGGAGACGGGCATCATCCATCCGCTGACGGCCTGGGTCATCGATTCGGCGCTGGCGCAGCTGACGAAGTGGCTCGCGGACGGGCTTGACGTTTCGGTGTCGCTCAACGTGTCGCCTCGCAACATCGAGGACCACTCGCTCGAAGAGATGGTCGCCCGAGCGCTCGGGACGTTCAAGGTGGAACCGCAGCGGTTGACGCTCGAGATCACGGAGGGCGTGGCGATGGCGGCGGCGGCGGCCAAGGCGCTGCACCGGCTCAACGAGATGGGCGTGAGGCTGGCGCTGGACGACTTCGGAACCGGCTACTCGTCGCTGCTGTACCTGATGCGCCTTCCTGTGAACGAGATCAAGATCGACCGTTCGTTCGTGTCCGCGCTCGCGACCGACCCGGA
>DASZIU010000035.1:0-1699 GCA_035948815.1 Solirubrobacteraceae bacterium
CGCAAGCTGTACGTCGACGCTCTCGGGCTGCCGCTCGAGAGCCACGGCGACGACTATCACCACAGCGAGCAGATCGACGGCTGCAAGTCCTTCGGCATCTGGCCGCTGTCCCAGGCCGCCGAGGCGTGCTTCGGGACGCCGAAATGGCCGGTAGCGAGGCCGGTGCCGCAGGTCAGCATCGAGTTCGACGTCGTGGACGCCGCGGCGGTGGGCCGGGCGGCACGGGAGCTCGAGCAGGCTGGCTACGAGCTGCTGCACCCACCGCGCAAGGAGCCGTGGGGTCAGACGGTGGCCAGGCTGCAGTCGCCGGAGGGCGCGATCGTTGGGATCTCGTACGCCCCATCGCTGCACGACTGAGTCCGGACTGACCAAGCTTCATCGCGGAATCCGCAGCTCCGGAACATTGATCAAAATGGTCGACCACGCCCAGGAGCGGCAGGGCCGCCAGACCGCGGCGTCTGCGACGCTTGGGCGATGGCCTCGGCGAACGTGGAGCTGGTGCGCTCGATCTGCGCGGACTGGGAACGCGGCGACTTCAGCTCGGTCGAGTGGGCGCACCCCGAGATCGAGTTCGTGGTTCCCGACGGGCTGAATCCGGCCTGCTGGACGGGGTTGGACGGGCTGGCGAAGGGTTTCCGCGGCTTCCTGAGCGCGTGGGAGGGCCTTCGCTCCGAGGCGGACGAGTTCCGCGAGATCGACGAGGAGCGCATCCTGGTGCTCACCCACCTCAGCGGTCGCGGGAAGACGAGCGGATTGGAGCTTGGGCAGATGCAAACGAAGCAAGCGAACCTGTTGCAGATCCGCGACGGCAAAGTAACCAGGCTGGTCATATACAACTACCGCGAGCATGCGCTCGCCGACCTAGGCCTCGGGCCGGAGGCCGCCGGCTAGCCGGGCGCGCCTATGGCGCCGGTTTCTCGATCAGCTCAATTCGGTAACCGTCCGGGTCGCGGACGAAGCAGAGTCGCGACCCGCCTTCGCTGACCGAGTACGGCGGCTTCTCGGGCTCGATCCCCTGGTCGGCCAGGCGCGCGAGGGTGTCGTCGAGGTCGTCGGACGTGATCGCGATGTGGCCGTAGCCGCTGCCGATGTCGTAGCTGTCGACCCCGAAGTTGTAGGTCAGCTCCAAGCGGGGCATATCCCCGTCGCCGGGCTGGCTCATGAACACGTTGACGGCCTCGTCCCGGATCGGGAGGCGGCCGACCTCCTCGAAACCGAGCGCTTCATAGAAGGCCACTGAGCGGTCGACGTCGGTGATTCGGTAGCAGGTGTGGATGAGCGCCACGGACGGCAGTCTAGAGGTGGGCGCGTCGATACGGCGAGCGGACCCAAGGGCTCACCCCAGGGGTCGGACTCGCGACGCGGGAGGAGGGAGCGCGCCGCGAGCCCGGTCGGGACAGCTCCCCGACGTTTGGCCGCCTTCGGCGTCTAGTAGGCGCTCAGCTCCGTTCCGCAGCCTTCGTCGAACGGGCCTCGGCGAAACGGCAGCGCATCGACAAGCCCTGTCACCTCGAATACGTGCTGGATCCTCGGCGAACCCGGGATCAGCGAGAAGTCCCACCCCTGTCGTTCGCTCAACTCTCGCGCGAACAGGACGGCGCTCATTCCCGTCGAGTCAATGAAGGTGAGGCCGCCGAGATCGAGCGTCATGCTGGTGGCGCCGGTTCGCGAGATCTCGAGCAGCACGTCGCTCAGGGCG
>DASZIU010000036.1:0-2249 GCA_035948815.1 Solirubrobacteraceae bacterium
CAACTTTTCCCGATCCGAACCATACACCCGGACCCTATCCTCGTCAAAAGCCTGCCGCGTCGGGGCGGATCTCCCCCACATCGCGGCCCGCCCAGTTGCGCACAGTCACTCTCGCAAATGGGCGGAGCCGGTCTGGAAGATTGGCACCAAGCAGGCCGAGCCGCTGGAGGATCGCGAGTGCGATAACGGGAATCGCTTCCCCTCCACCGGCCTCGACCTTGATGGCGACGCCCGGGCCGTCGGGGCGCGCGACAGCCGCCCAGACCCCCGCACCGCCGATCTTGGCCGTGAGCCGGCCGCCCGCAACCTCGAGCAGGGCGGTGTCGAATCGAGTCGTCCCGGCGACGAGGAACGGGTGCGCTGCCATCGCGTCCTGGGCGCGCCTGAATGCGCGGTCTGCGCTGGCGGCCGCAAAGCCGCGGGCGATCGCTGAGAGTGGGGTTCCGTACGTGGTGAGGCCGCATCCGTCGATACCGCGCGGGGCAGTCTTGAGATCGACGCCGAGCATCTCCTGCAGGGCGGCGCTCACCGCCAGCTGGCACGGGTGCGCCGGTTCCATGTAGCCGTCGAGCGGCCAACCCATCACCGCGCATGTGGCCAGCATCGCCGCGTGCTTTCCAGAGCAGTTGTTGTGGATCGGTCGTGGTGTCCCGCCCGAGGAGAGCAGGCGGCGCGCCGTCGCCTCGTCGGAGGGGAGCTGCGGACCGCACGCCAACGCCTCCTCCGGCACCTGGGCCCTGGCGAGAAGTCGGCGGACAGTCGCGAGGTGCTCGTCCTCTCCCTGGTGCGAGGCGCAGGCGATGGCGATCTCGCCGTCGCCGGCGCCCAGCCGGTCCGCGGCGAGACGCAGGAACGGGAGCGCCTGCAGGGGCTTGACGCAGCTTCGCAGGGTGGTCTCGGCGTCCGGTGAGCCGGTGGAGCTCAGCACCTTCCCCCGCGCATCAACCACGGCAACGTGCCCTCGGATCCGGGCCTCGACGACCGTCCCTCTGCAAACGTTCGCGAGCACGGGGGGCGCTGAATCGCTCACCTTGCTCACTTTGACGGGGCCAACCCGGTTTTGGTACGGTCCCGCGGTCACCCGGGGAGCGGGGCATGGTTCACCCCGGGCAAAGTCCGTATCTCTGCAAGGTTGGGGAGGCAGCGATCGCGACCCACGTTCACAGGTTTGTGCGGCACCTCTCTGTAATCGCCACGGCCGTGGTGCTTGTCGTGCTCGTCACCCGACCAATCCAGGTTCCGGGCACGCCAATGCTTCGCAACCTCGCCGCGATACAGATCAACGCTGTCGTCGAGAACTCGGCAGCCGTGACGGCGCTGGCGGTGGAGCCGGTCAAGACCGTCGTCGTCGAGCCGGGCGAGACGCTGGCCACTCTTTCCGCCACATACAGCGTCTCCACCTCGGCGATCCAGTGGGGAAACCAGCTCACCCCGTATGCCGTCCCCAAGGTCGGCTCCACGCTGCTCATCCCTCCCGGACCCGGGGCACTCGTCGAGGTCCTGCCCGGCGAGACGCCGACGGCGTTCGCGGCACGTGTCCACCTCGACCCAGCGGTGATCCTCGATTACAACGCGCTGAAGACCAACGCGCCGTTGACCGCAGGCTCCTACCTGCAGGTTCCGCTCTCCCGGGCCCCGACCGGCGCGCTTATCTCGTCGTTCTTCGCCGACGCGGGGGGCGGCACGCCGTCAGTCCCGCCGCAGACTCTGCTCCACGACGGCTTTCCATACGGGCAGTGCACGTACTACGTCGCGACTCGGCGCGCGGTTGACTGGAGCGGCAACGCGATCAACTGGTGGCGCGCTGCCCGCGGCAAACGCGCGGAAGGACACCTCCCCGTGCAGGGAGCGATCGTCGTCTTCAACATCGGATGGGTCGGGCACGTCGCCTACGTCGAGCACGTGAATCTCGACGGTTCGTTCGTCATCTCCGAGATGAACTACCACGCGAACGGCGGAGGATGGGGGCGCGTCGACGACCGCACGATCCTCTCCTCGGACCCGGCGATTGTGGGGTTTATCTACTGAGAGCTTAGCCGCGCTTTGTGGTCTGGGCGGCAGGGGACAGACGGCATCCGGCTCAGCTTGTCAGCTCCCTCGTTCGCGCAAGCAGATTGTCGCGCTCTCTCGGGAGCTGCCAAATTCGCCGGAGGCCATCTGTCCCCTGCCGCCCTTACATGGGTAGTGCCTATTCCTCATTGCTGAATCCTGCGCTGCGCCGCCCAGCGGACGCGACGGGGCAGTAGGTC
>DASZIU010000037.1:0-2159 GCA_035948815.1 Solirubrobacteraceae bacterium
GCGTAGAAAATGCTGATCCCCTCGTACTCGCCGAGGCCATCGACGGGTAGCCGCCGGTACTGTGCGCCAGTCGCCAGGAGTACAGCCCGCGCCGCGATCTCGTGATCCTCGTCGAGCCGCACGACGTGGCGTCCGTTTCCCGGTTCGAGCGAAAGCGCGCGGTACGGCGTCGCGAAGCGCGCGTTGAACTTCCGCGCCTGGTTCGAGGCGCGGCTGGTCAGCTCGCTGCCCGAGATCCCGGCCGGGAAGCCAAGGTAGTTCTCGATCCGCCGCGAGGTCCCCGCCTGTCCGCCTAGCCCGATCGCGTCGACCACCAGCGTCTCGAGGCCTTCCGAGGCGCCGTAGACAGCGGCGCCCAAGCCGGCCGGCCCGGCGCCGACCACGAGCAGGTCGACCTCCTCCCGGGCGCCGAGCTCGAGCCCGATCCCGAGCGCTCGCGAGACCTGCCCGGCCGAGGGGTGATGGAGCTCGGCGCCGCCCGGAAGCCTGACCAGGGGCAGGCTGGCCTCGTCTAGCTCCGCCACCAGCGCCGCCGCAGCCGAATCATGGCCGGGGTCTCGCCAGCTGAACGGCAGGCGGTTGCCGCGGGCGAAGTCGAGCAGCCGCATCGTGGCCTCCGAAGAGTGCGGGCCCACGATCTCGAGGCCTATGCCGCGGACCGCCTGGAGCATTTCGCGCCGCGCGATGAAGGCTGGCAGCACGAGATCGCTGAGCCCCGAGTCCTCGAACAGAAGCGAGCGCAGCGTCTCGCGCTCGACGGCGATGTAGCGAAGCGGCTCGCTGACGACCGCCGTGACGAACACGGTCTGGCCGGACAGGAGATTGAGCTCGCCGAGAAAGCCGGACGCTGTGTGACGCATGATCTCGTTGCCGGCCGCGTCACGGATCGTCACCTCGCCCTCGCGTACCGCGATGAATGGGTATCGGCGATCGCCGACCTCATACAGCACTTGGCCGACTTCAGCGGTGCGCTCCTCGCCGAGCTCGGCCAGCCTCGCCAGCTGAGAAGCGGACAACGTCGGACTCAACCTTCCCGCCACGATCGAGCTTGCGAGCTCCGCCATCGGAACGAACCTGGCCGCGACCTAGCTCACCGCCGCTTCGACAATGGCGACGTCCTGGTCCACCGTGCCGCCGCTGACTCCGACGCCGGCGATCAGCTGGTCCTCGCTGGTAAGGGGCACGCCGCCGCCCATCGCGGAGAATCTGCCGCCGGAGAGGGCGAGGAGGGGATAGAGATCTGCGCCTGGTTGCACGAGGGGCAGGAGGTCAGCGGTGCGCATGCCGATGAGGGCGGACGTGTAGGCCTTTCGCTCGGCGATCTCGAGCGAGAACGCCGGCGCTCCGGTCATGCGGTGGGTGAGAACGACGTTGCCGTGGACGTCGATGACGGTCACCGCGACGGGCACGCCTTGCTTGACCGACTCGGCCTCGGCGCGGTCAGCGATCCCCTTTGCGATGGTGAGCAAGTCCATGGTTGTGTGCTTCCTTTCAGATTGTGCGATAGGACGGTTCGGAGTCAGCGGTCGCTCTCGAGCCCCAGCTGTCCCACGTAGAATCCGAGTCGATTCTCGGCGTCTCCGGGGTTCTGGAGCCCTTGCTCCAGGAGAGCTTTGATTCTTTCCTGGGTCGCGGGTCGGTTGACGGAGGCCATGCAGGCGTCCCACCCCGCTCTCATTTCGACGTCAGGCGGCAGGCTGGCTTCGTTGACGAGGCGCTTGGTGTTGGCGATCGCCCACTTGTCGAATGAGGCGATCCGTGTTGCGAGCGCGTCGACGAAGGCGTCCAGCTCGGCGTCGGGTAGCGCACGGTTTATGTAACCGAGGCGCTCGGCATCGACGGCGGGGATGTCGTCGGCGCCGAGGAGTACTTCGAGGGCGCGGCCGCGTCCCATGATTCGCGGCAGTCGTGCCATCGGCCCTCCACCCGGGACGACGCCGACGCCCACCTCAAAGTGCGATATGAGCGCGTTCTCTCGGCTCGCGAAGCTCATGTCGCAGGCGAGCAGGAGCTCGCTACCGTTTCCGGTCGCCCGCCCGCGGATCAGCGCGATCGAAACGAACGGCGCGCGTGTCAGGCGCACGAGGACGTCCGGCCATGCCTCGAGGCCGGTCGGACCTTGCGGGATGCTGGTCAGATCCTCGAAGTTCGCGAGGAAG
>DASZIU010000038.1:0-8379 GCA_035948815.1 Solirubrobacteraceae bacterium
CCTGCCAGATCCGCCTGTGCAGCTCGACGTTGGCCTGGCGCTCGCCGCTCACCTCGATGATGCTCGACGGCTGCGCGGAGTCAAGCGAGCGCTCGAGCGCGGCGCGAAACCCCTGCACGTCCTCGACCCGCTCGTGCGAGAACCCGTAGAGCGCCGCCGCCCGGGAGAAGTCAAGCCCGGTCGGAGTGGCGACGTGACGCGTATAGATGTCCTCCTCCTCCTCCTCCTCCTCCGCCTCCTCCGCGTGCTCGCCGTCCGCGTCGCCGGCAGCCGTCGGATCCGGGGCGCGACCCATCCGCGAGCGTGACACCTCGAGGAAGTCGAAGATGCCTCCGCCACCGTTCTCCAACAGCACGATCGTGAGCCTCAGACCCAGCCGCCGCGCCCCAAGCAGGCCGCCGATGTCGTGCGCGAGCGCGACGTCGCCGATCAGCAGCACGACCGGACAGGATGAGTCGGCGGCGGCGCCCAGCGCCGAGGAGACCGTCCCGTCGATCCCGTTCGCGCCGCGGTTGCAGAGCACGCGCGGCGGGTCGGAGCGCACGGGCCAGAAGGTCTCGATGTCGCGTACCGGCATCGAGGAGGCGACGAACAGCGTCGAGCGCTCCGGAAGCAGCACCCCGAGCTCGCTCGCGACTGCAGGCTCGCTGATGCGATGGTGGTCGAGCACGCCGCTGATCGCCTCCGCGGCGCGCTCGTCGGCGCTGCGCCAGCTCGCAAGCCACTCACCTTCGACCTCTCGCGCCGGCGCCGAGGCACCGGCCATCGAGCCTGCCAGTCGCGAGAGCGCCGCGGCCGGCTCGAGCGCGAGCGAGTCCCACACCGCGGAGGCGGGGTCCTGCCAGGCCGCCTCGGGGTCGAGCGACACCTGGCGGACGCCGGTCAGTCCTGCCAGCCACGTCCGCAACGGCTTGGAGACGGGCAGATCGCCGACCCGCAGCACGAGGTCGGGCTCGACGCCGGCCGCGAAGCCCTCGTCGCGCAGCAGCGCGTCGTAGTGGGCGATCGCCGCGTCGCCGCGGCGTCCGCCCGAGAGCGGGTCGGCGAGCAGCGGCCAGCCGGCTGCGGTCGCGAACGCGGCCGCCGCCTGCCCGAGCGGCGTCTCGCGCTCGTGACGGCCCGCGACCAGGACCCCGCGCCGCGCGCCCGTGACCAGCGTGCCGAGCGCCGAGGCGGCCCATCGCGCCGCGGGCGAGGCAGGCTGTCGGCGCACGTACGGCAGCCCTCCCGGCCGGCCGGTGTGATCGCGCGGCGGCTCCTCATCGGTGAGGAGCGGCTCGCGCAGGGGGAAGTTGAGGTGCACGACGCCCGGACGCGCTTCGAGCGCCGTCCAGTACGCGCGGCACGCGAGGTTGCGCATCCAGCGGCGCGAGCCCTCGTCGGCTTCGTGGAGGCCGACCTCGAAGAACCACTTGGCCGCGCCCCCGAACAGCTTGAGCTGGTCGATCGCCTGCCCGGCGCCGTTCTCGCGTAGCTCGGGCGGGCGGTCGGCCGTCAGCAGCAGCAGCGGCACGCGCGCCTCGCGCGCCTCGATCGCCGCCGGCAAAAGCTCGGCGGCAGCCGTCCCGGAGGTGCACGCGACCGCCACCGGCAGACCGGAGGCCTTGGCGAGCCCGAGCGCGAAGAACCCCGCACAGCGCTCGTCCACGTGGGAGAAGCAGCGAAGCCGCGGCTCCCCGGCGAGCGTCAGGACGAGCGGCGCGGAGCGCGAGCCGGGGGCCGTGCACGCCGCGCGCATGCCGCAGCGCACGAGCTCGTCCACGAACGCCGCGAGCAGCGCGTATGTGTCGGTGGCTGGGGTCATAGGATCCGGTCCGTGCCGGAGAGCGTCGTCCTGCTGCACGGTTTCAGCGGCACCGGCCGGGCCTGGGACGGCGTGGCGACGCGGCTGCAGGGCGAAGGCTACCTGCCGTTCGCGCTCGACCTTCCGGGGCACGGGTCCGCTCGGGACTGGGAGCGGCCGATCACGTTCGCGAGCGCTGTGCGCGATGTGCTCGAGCTCTCTCCGCCGCGCTTCGCTCTGTGCGGCTACTCGCTGGGCGGTCGCGTCGCGCTGCACGTAGCTCTGAGCGCGCCCGAGCGCATCAGTCGCCTGGTCCTCGTCTCCACGAGCCCCGGCATCGCCGACGCGCGGGAGCGCGCCGAGCGGCGCCAGGCCGACCGTGCGCTCGCGGACGAGCTCGACGCGATCGGGCTCGAGCGGTTCATCGAGCGGTGGCGAGCCCAGCCGCTGTTCGCCCAGGAGCCCGCCGATGTCGGTGCGCTCGCACGCGAGGACCAGCGCCGCAACAGCCCCGCCGCGCTCGCCGAGGCGCTGCGCGGCCTCGGGGCCGGTGAGATGCAGCCGCTGTGGGAGAGGCTCGGCGAGCTGGCGATGCCGGTGAGCGTCGTGGTCGGAGACCGCGACGCGAAGTACGTGGACCTCGGCACGCGGATGGCCGGGATGATCGACGGCGCCGAGCTCGTCGTGCTCCGCGGCGGGCACGCGCTGGCGCTCGAGGACCCGGAGGGCCTCGCAGCAGTCCTATCTCGGCGCAGGGCCGGGCGGGAGGCGGACGGCTAGATCCGCTCGACCCCGAGCCCCGGCGACGCGGGGAGCTCGATGACGCCCGCGCGTGGCGGGAGGGGGTCGTCGAGGTCGGCGAACATCCCTAGCGTGGCCAGGCCGCAGGGCGGCATCGGCCCGCGCGAGGCAAGCGCCGCCGCCGCGTGGACGGCTGCCGCGACCCCGAGCGGGCCGTCGAGCGTCGAGGAGAGGTAGACCTCAGCACCGGAGGCGCGGACGAGGGCGGCGGCGGCGAGGAGGCCGCCGATCCCGCCGCAGCGCGAGATCTTCAGGCACACGGCGTCCGCCACGCCCGCCGCGAGCGCGCCGGGCTCGCCTGCCGTCTCGTCGATCGCCACCCGCGCCGCGACGCGCTCGCGCACCTGGCGCACCTCCCGGAGCCCGTGCACCGGCTCCTCGACTAGCTCCAGTCCCGCGGGCGAGAGCACGTCGATCGCCCTGACCGCCTCCTCCACGCTCCACGCGCCGTTGGCGTCGAGCCGGAGTGCGACCTCGGGTCCGGCGGCGGCCCGCACGGCCGCGACGCGACCGGCGTCATCTCCCACGCCGACCTTCAGCTTCACGCACGTGAAGCCGTCGCGCGCCGCCCGCGCCGCCTCGCTCGCGGCGCCCGCGCGGTCGAGCGCCGAGATCGTCGCGTTGACCGGGACGCTCGGCGCCGGCTCGTCCGTGAGAAGCGACGCGACCGGCTTCCCGGCGCGCCGCCCGGCGCGGTCCCACAGGGCGAGGTCGATCGCGGCGAGTGCCGCGGGCACGTCGTCCTCCGCTCGGCAGGCGTCGATCACCTGTGCCCCGTTCAGCTCACCCGCCGAGCCGAGCACCGCCGCATAGCGGTCGAGCGCGACCCGCACCCGCTCGAGCGTCACGCCATCGTAGGACTCGAGCGGCGCGGCCTCTCCGTGGCCGTCGACGCCGTCGGCGCCCGTGAGCGTGACCGAGACGAGCTCGCGCTCCCGCACGACCCCATACGAGGTGGTGAGGGGCCTCGCGAGCCGCAGCGTACGCACCGCTCGCTCGAGCCTCACGAGCCCACGCCGCCGCTCGCGAGGATGCCGGCGGAGTACAGCAGGCAGAACAGGAGCTGCAGCCCACCCGTGCCCGCGAGCGCTCCGTTCAACGCCGGTCCGTCGGTGCGAGTGCTCACGACCTTCACGAGCCTGAGCGCGAGCGGGGCGGTCAGCCACGGGAGCAGCAGCCACGCGTTCATCGACCCGAACGCCCACGGAAGCGGGGCCGTGACGAAGGCTCCGACGACCATCGCCGCATACAGCCGCCGCGCGCGCTCCCGGCCGAGGCGCACCGCGAGCGTACGCTTGCCTGCCCGCCGGTCGGTCTCCAGGTCGCGGACGTTGTTGACGACCAGGATCGCGCTCGCCAAGAGGCCGACGGGCACCGCACACACGAACGCCTGCCACGGCAGCTCCTGCACCTGCACGAAGTAGGAGCCGGCGACCGCGACGATCCCGAAGAAGAGGAACACGAACAGCTCGCCGAGCCCCTCGTACCCGTATGGGCGGGGGCCGCCGGTGTAGAGCACGCCGGCGAGGATCGAGGCAGCGCCCACCGCGAGCAGCTCGGGGCCGGCGACGGCGACGAGGTAGGCGCCGCAGGCGACCGCGAGGCCGAACGTCACATACGTCGCCAGCAGGACCTGCCGCGGCGGGACCAGCCCGCCGGCGGTCACCCTCACCGGTCCGAGGCGATCCTCGGTGTCGGCGCCGCGGCGCGCGTCGGAGTAGTCGTTCGAGAGGTTCGTGCCGACCTGGATGAAGAGCGCCCCGAGCAGCGCGGCGACGAAGGCGAGCGGATGGAACCGGTCGGCGCCCAGCGCGAGCGAGGTGCCCACGAGCACGGGAGCGATGGCGGCGGGCAGCGTGCGCACGCGCGCCGCCATCAGCCAGATGCGCGCCGCTCGCACGCGGTCAGGGGCGCTTCGGGAAGCGGGAGAAGTCCGGCGCGCGCCGCTCGCGGTAGGCGTCGCGGCCCTCCTGCGCCTCCTGGCTGCCGTAGAAGAGCAGGTTCGCGTCATGCGCCAGCTGCTGGATGCCCGCGAGGCCGTCTTCGGCCGCGTTGAAGCTCGCCTTCAGCAGGCGCAGCGCGAACGGCGAGAGCGCGAGCATCTCCCTGCACCAGCCGACCGTCTCCTCCTCCAGCCGCTCGAGCGCGACGACGGCGTTGACCATCCCCATCTGCAGCGCCTCCTCGGCCGAGTACTGCCGGCACAGGAACCAGATCTCCTTCGCCCGCTTGGGTCCGACCAGGTTGGCGAGCAGGCCGGCGCCGATGCCGCCGTCGAACGAGCCGACGCGCGGGCCCACCTGTCCGAAGCGGGCGTTGTCCGCCGCGATCGTCAGGTCGCAGACGAGATGCAGCACGTGGCCGCCGCCGATCGCGTAGCCGGCGACCATCGCCACCACCGGCTTCGGCAGGCGGCGCATCTGCACGTGCAGATCGGTCACGTGAAAACGCCCCACTCCGGCCGCCCCCGCGGGGCTGTCGTCGAGATAGCCCGAGTCGCCGCGCACTCGCTGGTCGCCCCCCGAGCAGAACGCCTCCGATCCCTCGCCCGTGAGGATGATCGCCCCGATCGAGGTGTCCTCGCGCGCGTCCTCGAGCGCGCTCGAGATCTCGACGATCGTCCGCGGGCGGAATGCGTTGCGCACCTCCGGCCGCGCGATCGTGATCTTCGCGATCCCCTGATCGGGGGCCGCTGACTTCTCGTAGCGGATGTCGG
Source organism: Solirubrobacteraceae bacterium (assembly GCA_035948815.1). GTDB lineage: Bacteria > Actinomycetota > Thermoleophilia > Solirubrobacterales > Solirubrobacteraceae > Palsa-744. The sequence continues at coordinate 5,301 of DASZIU010000038.1, forward strand.
TGTACCCGCGTTGCTCGGCGGCCTCAGCGGGCGTCCAGGTGGTGGGCATTGCGCGAAGGCTAGCCTGTGGGCCATGGTGGTCGAGGGATGGCTCGCGCGTGCCGCGCTCGCGCGGCCGCAGCGCGTGGCGGTGCAGACGCCCGCGGGCAGCTGGACGTACGCGCAGCTGCTCGAGGCCGCGCGGGCCGGGGCCGAGGAGCTGCACGCCCGGGGCGCGCGCCCGGGTGAACGCGTCGCGATCGCGCTGGCGCCGGGGCTCGAGTTCGCCCGGGCGCTGCATGCCTGCATGCTGCTCGGAGCGGTCGCGGTTCCGGTGGACGTCAGGGCGCCGGCATCGGAGCAGGCGCGGATCGCCGCCGGTGCGTCGGTGCTCGTGGACGGCGAGCTGTCGGCCGCCGGCGACGCCGCCGGACGGCGACCCAGCGCCGAGCTCGCCGGCGGGCACGACCTGGACGCGACGGCCGTCGTTCTGCACACCTCGGGCACGACGTCGCAGCCGCGCCCCGTCGAGCTCACGTACGGCAACTTCCTGTGGAGCGCCCTGGGCTCGGCCGTAGCCCTGGGGCAGGACCCGGCGGAGCGGTGGCTGTGCACGCTGCCCGTATGTCACGTCGGCGGCCTCTCGATCCTGTTGCGCTCCTGCATCTACTCGACAACCGCGGTGGTGCATGAGCGCTTCGAGACCGACCGCGTCCTGTGGGCGCTGCGCTCCGAGGGCGTCACGCTGGTCAGCGTCGTCGCCACCACGCTTGCCCGGCTGCTCGACGCCGGGCTCGAGCGCTCGCCGTCCCTGCGCTGCGCCCTGACCGGGGGCGGAGCGGTCCCCGCTTCGCTCGTCGAGCGCGCTCTGGACGCGGGCGTCCCGGTCAGCCTCACCTACGGCCTGACCGAGGCCTGCTCGCAGGTCACGACGACGCCGCTCGCCGCGCTCGCTCGCGACGGCGGGGCGGCCGCGGGACCGGCGCTGTTCTGCACGCGCGTGCGGGTCGCCGATGACCGAGAGATCCTCGTTCGCGGGCCGACTGTCTCTCCCGGAGCGGCCGCGCGCGACGGCTGGCTGCACACGGGCGACCTCGGCAGCATCGAGGCGGAGGGCCGCCTGCGGGTCGACGGCCGCAAGGCGGAGACGATCGTCAGCGGCGGGGAGAACGTCGCGCCCGCGGAGGTCGAGGCGGCTCTCGAGGCCCACCCGCAGGTGCTCGAGGCCGCTGCCGTGGGACGCCCGGACCCGGACTGGGGCGAGGCGGTGACGGCGGTCGTCGTCGTTCGCTGCGGAGCGGCGACGGGCGAGCAGGAGCTCCGCGAGCACTGCGCCCGCACGCTGGCCCCCTACAAGGTGCCGAAGAGCATCGTGCTGAGGAGCGAGCCGCTGCCGCGAACGCCGTCGGGCAAGCTCAAGCGCAGGGAGCTCCGGTGAGCTTCGACGCCGGCGCCTATCGCGAGGCCAGCCTGCGCAACTGGGAAGAGGCTGCGACCGGCTGGACGCGCCACCAAGCGATGCTGCGCGAGCTCGGCGCGCCGGTCTCGCACCGGATGCTCGACGCGCTCGAGCTGCAGCCGGGCGAGCGGGTGCTCGAGCTCGCGGCCGGACTGGGTGAGACGGGGATGCTCGCCGCCGAGCTCGTCGCCCCCGCGGGCGGCGTGATCATCTCCGACCAGGCGGAGTCGATGCTCGACGCGGCGCGGGCGCGAGCCGCGGGGCTCGGGCTGAGCAACGTGGAGTTCCAGGTGCTGAACGCCGAATGGATCGACCTGCCGCTGGCCAGCGTGGACGCCGTGATCTGCCGCTGGGGGTACATGCTGATGGCCGATCCCGCCACCGCCCTGGGGGAGACGCGCCGCGTGCTGGCGCCGGGCGGACGGGTCGCGCTGGCGGTGTGGGACTCGATCGAGCACAACCCCTGGGCGGCGCTCCCGGGGCGCGAGCTCGCCGAGCGCGGCCTGACCCCGCCGTCCGCGCAGGGGCTGCCCGGACCGTTCGCGCTCGGGGACTCGCGGGCGCTGACCGAGCTCCTCGAGCAGGCCGGCTTCGCCGACGTGCAGGTCGAGGCGCTCGACCTGCTCCGCCGTCACGCGAGCTTCGAGGAGCTGTGGGACTCGACCCTCGACCTGTCGCGCAACTTCCACGACGCCGTCCTCGACCGCCCCGAGGCGGAGGTGCAGGAGATCCGCTCGTCGCTTGCCGAGCGCTTCGCGCCCTACACGCTGCCCGACGCGAGCCTCCAGATCCCGGGCCGCACGCTCGTCGCGCGCGCGAGCGCCTAGCGACCGCGGGCGGCTGCTGCACCCGCCCGTGGACGGCGAGTTGGATAGCCTGCCGACCAATGATCTACGACGACGACGCCAACCTCCATCTCCTCGACGGCAAGACCGTCGCGATCATCGGCTACGGCTCGCAGGGCCACGCGCATGCGCTGAACCTGAAGGACTCCGGCGTCGACGTCGTCGTCGGGCTCCGCGAGGACTCCTCCTCGGCGGCCAAGGCGCGAGAGCAGGGGCTCGAGGTGGTGCCCGTCGTCGAGGCCGCTAGCCGCGGCGATCTCGTGATGATCCTGCTGCCCGACGAGCTGCACGGGCAGGTCTGGGAAAGCGACATCCGCGACGGCATCGCCGAGGGCGACATGCTGCTCTTCGGACACGGCTTCTCGATCCACTACGGCGAGATCACCCCGCCCGCGGGGGTCGATGTCGCGATGGTCGCCCCAAAGGGACCAGGCCATCTGGTGCGGCGTCAGTTCACCGAAGGAAGCGGCGTGCCAGGTCTGCTGGCCGTCGCCCAGGACGCGAGCGGCCGGGCGCGCGAGCTCGGGCTGGCCTACGCGAAGGGCATCGGCTGCACGCGCGGCGGCGTCATCGAGACGAGCTTCAAGGACGAGACCGAGACGGACCTCTTCGGCGAGCAGGCGGTCCTCTGCGGCGGTGCCTCCGAGCTGGTGCAGGCCGGCTTCGAGACGCTCGTCGAGGCTGGCTACGACCCCGAGATGGCCTACTTCGAGTGCCTGCACGAGCTGAAGCTGATCGCCGATCTGATGTACGAGAAGGGTCTCGCGGGAATGCGCTACTCGATCTCCAACACGGC
>DASZIU010000039.1:0-34477 GCA_035948815.1 Solirubrobacteraceae bacterium
CGCGATGAGTGATGCGTCCGCCCTGCCCGCCGATCCGAGCTCGCTGGTCCGAAGCCGCCCCTACCGCGTGCTGCTCGTGTTCGCCGCGGTGGTCGGGGTGCTCGTCTCGCTCGCCTCGTGGGGCTTTTTGGAGCTCGTCTACTACATCCAGCACGGGGTCTACAAAGACCTTCCGAGCGACCTGGGCTACACCACCGTGCCGTGGTGGTGGCCGCTGCCGTGGCTTGCCCTGGCCGGCGTCCTCACCACGATTGCCATTATGCGTCTGCCGGGTCGCGGCGGCCATGTGCCCGCCGACGGCCTGAAGGCCGGGGGGCCTCCGGTTCAGCCGATCGAGCTGCCCGGCATCCTGCTCGCTGCGCTGGCGACGCTCGGCCTCGGGCTCGTCCTCGGCCCGGAGGGGCCGCTCATCGCCCTCGGCACGGGGCTGGGGAGCTTGGCGATTCGGCTGGCCAGGAAGGATGCGCCCGATCGGGTCCGGGCGCTGATGGCCGCCGCTGGGAGCTTCGCCGCCATCGCCTCGCTCTTCGGCTCGCCGGTCGTCGGCGCCGTGATCATCATCGAGGCCGCAGGCTTGGGCGGCGCGACGCTGCCGGTGATCCTGCTCCCGGGCCTGCTCGCTGGCGGGGTCGGCTCGCTCGTCTTCATCGGCATGGGATCCTTGACCGGGCTCAGCACGAGCGCCTACGCCCTCAGTCCGCTGGCACTGCCCGCGTTCTCGCACCCGAATTGGGGCAACTTCGGCTGGACGATCGCGCTGGCCATCGCCGTAGCGGTCGTCACGTTCATGATCATCGAGCTGGCACAGCTGGCGAAAGGCTTGGTCGCGCGGCGCCCTTTGCTGCTCACCACGGCGGCCGCGCTCGTCGTCGGCGGGCTAGCGATCGCCTTCAACCAGGCGACCGGCCGGCCCGTCGACGCGGTGCTCTTCTCTGGCCAGGACGCCTTTGGGGAACTCCTAAAGTCCGGGCCGGCCCTGTCCCTGTCCACCCTCGCGCTGCTGCTTGTGTTCAAGGGACTGGCTTGGAGCCTCTCGCTGGGCAACTTCCGGGGCGGCCCCACGTTTCCCTCGTTGTTCCTCGGCGCTGTCGGCGGGCTCCTTGCTGCGCACCTGCCCGGGCTATCCGAGACACCCGCGGTCGCCGTGTTGATGGCCGCCGCATGCGTGTCGATCCTCAAGCTCCCCCTCTCCTGTACCGTGCTCACGCTCGTCCTGACCTCCCGGGCGGGCCTCGGGGTTTCGCCGTTGATCGTCGTCGCGGTGGTCGTCGCCTACCTGACCACCGAGTCGCTGTCCGCACTGCACACAAGGGCCGCCTCGAGCGCGCGTACGCCCGAGCAGGCGAGCCCAGCCGCGGCATCGGCAGCGAGCAGCAATTGATGGCTGCCTCCGAACGCCTGGACCGGCAGCGATGGCTCCAACGGTGTGAATGCTCTCAGGATCGATGCCGAACGGCGCGCGTAACGCAAACTCGGCGCCGTGCACCGGTACCGTTCTGTTCGTGTGGCAATGGCGGGAGGGATCTGAATGAGCTGGCGCGCCCGTCGTAACCGGCTAGCTGGCAGGAGACTCACGCTGACGCTCGTCCTGGTCGGCCTGGCGGCTGCCTGCGCAGCGGCGCTCGCGATTGCTGCTAGCGGAACCGATGTGTCGAGGGACGAAAGCCGCCGCGCGACTGCGACGGCCGGGCGGTTACTGCTCAACGCGTCGAGCCCGCCAAGCATCATGGGGATCGCGCAGATCGGGCAGCGGCTCACCGCGTCGCCGGGCACGTGGTCGCCCAAACCGAGGTCTTTCCGGTATGCGTGGAAGCGCTGCGACGCACGAGGCGGCCACTGCAAAACGATCCGGTCCGCACGCGGTTCGACCTACATCGTTGGGCTCGGCGATGCCGGGACGACGTTGCGGGTGGCGGTGACGGCGATCGGTCGAACGGGTCGGTCGAAGCGGGTGCTGTCGGCGCGCACCGCTGTCGTGACTACGCCGGCTACCGGCGTCCAGCGCTTGGAGTACGTCTTCGACGACGGCTTGGTGTCCGTGTATGACATGGACCACGGTCATAACCTCGTCAAGACGATCCGCCTTCCCCAGACCGAAGCCGGGGTCAGAGGTGTCATGGTCTCTCCGGTAACGCACATGCTGTTCGTTTCCTACGGGGGAGATGGCGACAGCTTCCACGGCTCGGTGCTCGCCTACGATCTGCTCGCCGAACGCGTCGCCTGGGCGGTCCACCTCAACACCGGGATCGACTCAGGCGCCGTGAGCCCCGACGGCAAACGCATCTACATGCCGACCGGCGAGAACAGCTCGACCGGTCTCTGGAACGTGCTGGACGCCTCAAATGGAGCGGTCATCGGCACGATCCAGGGCGGCGCCGGACCGCACAACACGATCGCCTCCAAAGACGGCCGCTTCGTCTACCTCGGCGGTCGCAACCACAACTATCTCGACGTCTATGAAACCGCGAACGGCCACATCAAAGAAGTCGGACCGCTCGTGAACGGGGTTCGCCCGTTCACCGTCAACGGCACGAACACGATCGCGTTCACGACCGCCACCAACTTCGACGGCTTCCAGGTCTCAAATCTGACGACAGGCAAAGTGCTCTACACCGTCTCCTTCGGCGCCGTGCCCAATGGCTTCCGCTATACGGCGCCGAGCCACGGGATCTCGCTCTCCCCAGATGAGACGCAGGTGTACGTGATCGACGCCGTCAACAAAGTCGTGCGGGCCTACGACGTCTCGGGCGTAGCGCACGGGGTAGCACCACGCGCGCTCGGCTCGATTTACGTCGCCGGATGGAACGGCCAGGAGAGCCCGTGCGCTTATGACTGCGGCCAGGATGGCTGGCTGCAGCATTCCCTCGATGGCCGCTACGTCTACGTCGGGGACTCAGGCGAGGTAATAGACACCGCGACGCGCAAAGTCCTACTCAAGCTCACGACGCTCGCGAACACGAGGAAGTTCCTCGAGATCGACTGGCAAAACGGTCTACCGATTGCCACCAGCACGCGGTCGGGAGTCGGATACGTCGGCTGAGCCCCGGGCCGAGCGCCGGCCGCGTGGGTGCATCAGCCAAGTTGGTCAGCTTTCCGGAGCCGCGATCCCGAGGCCCTCGTGGGAGGGTCTGGGGTGACCAGTTTGGCGCTCATCTTGATCGTCTTGACTGCGCCGGTCGCGGCTGCCTGGAGCGTGGCTCCTATGGTGAGGACGACGATGCCGGGGATGAAAAGTACGTGTGAGCCGAGCATCAGGATGCCTGCGCGGGAGAGGAGATACGGCGGCGTGCAGACCGCTGCCCCTACCGCTCCGCCGACGGCGCTCGCGGTCAGCTTGTCGCGTCGCGACGCGGTGGCCTTTACGCCGATCAGCCGCGACGGGACCGCGACGTAGGACACCATCATTACGCCGATCACCAAGCTCAGCGAGATCGCAAACCAGGGTCGCCCCCAGCGGATCACGACCATCGTAGACAGCCCAAGCAGCAGCCCGACGACGATGCCTGACCCGAGGATCACGGCGAGGTGAGACCTGGCCCGAGCAAACGCTGGTCGGACCTTTGGGTGATCGGATTGGACGATCGCAAACCCGAACACTGCGTTCAGGAAGAAGCTGGCCGCTGTGATCACCGCGATCGCGAGCACGATCGGGACCAGGACCAGGCCGCGCAGCACGGGAAGAGACTTGCCGTGCAGCGCATGCGCCTTGAGGTCGTACATGGCGAGCCAGATCCACATGGCCGGAAGGACCTGCACGAGCATGAGCCGCCAGTTCGAGAACAGCAGCCTGAGCCCGTTGAAGAGCATCGCCAGGCCGCCGACCGCAAGCGCGAGCGGAGCGAGCACGCGTCGCGATCGGCTCAAGCGCACGACGATCTCCTCCACGATCGCTTCATCGCCGTCACGCACCGCGCGCGCGAATCGCTTCAGGCGTGTCCCCAAGCCAGCATCTGGCTCCGTCGCCGACTCTCCGTCATCGGTCGCCGCGACCGTCGACTCAGGTGCATCGCCGTCGATGCTCACCGCTTCGCAGAATACTCTCGCCCGGCAACTCGCCGGATTGCTGTCAACCCTACGAGAACCTCCGCAAAGCTCGCACTTGAGTAGGATCACCGGCGACGAACGACGCCCTGCGGTCGTGAGCGTTGCGATTGAGCCCACGATCGGGGATGGGCAGGGCTGACTACGGAGGGTCAATTGCAGGGATGGCCGGGGAAGACCCAGCTCGCGGCAGGCGTCCTTACGGTCGTCGCGCTCCTTTCCACGCCGGTGGCTGCATCGGCCTTGGGCGCCGTACCCGCAGGTGGAGACTCTGCGACGACGGTGTCGGCCACGCAGGCGTGTCATACGGTTGTCGTCAAGGTCAAGACGCGGCGCAAGCACTGGGTGTGGGCCAAGAAGATGCGAAGGATCCGCGGGCACCGCGTGGTCGTCCGCCGCCACGGAAAGGTCGTGTACGTCCACCTGCACGTCCGTTACGTAATCGCCAGGGTCGAGCAGGTCTGTGCTCCCACGACGCTCGTCTCGGTGCCCGCGCCCTCGCCGGTGTCCGCCTCCCTGCCTGTCACCTCGCCTCCCGCGGAACTCGTCGCGCCCGCCCCCCAGCAGGCTCCCGTCAACGCGGCCCCGCCGACGATCTCGGGCTTCCTCCGCCCCGGCCAGACCCTGGGCGCCAGCGGCGGCTCGTGGACGGGGTCGCCCACCGCCTACAGCTACCAGTGGCAGCGCTGCGACGCCGCGGGAGTGAGATGCGCAGTCATCTCGGGCGCCGGCACGGCTAGCTATCTGCTTGGCCCGGGCGATGTCGGCTCGAGGCTGCTCGTAGCGGTGGTCGCCTCGAACGCCGTCGGTGCTTCCCATCCAGCGACCTCGACGCTGACGGGCGTCGTCACGGCTCCTTCCCAGCCTCCGATCAACACCGTCCCGCCGGCGATCTCGGGCGTCGCTCAGCAGGGCCGGACGCTGGCCGCCAGCCCCGGCACATGGAGTGGGTCGCCCACCAGCTACAGCTACCAGTGGCAGCGCTGTGACGCCGTGGGAGCGAACTGCTCGTCCGTCTCGGGCGCCGGCGCGGCGAGCTACGCGGTCGGCCAAGGCGACGTCGGCTCGACGCTCCGGGTCGCGGTCGTCGCCTCCAACTCCTCCGGTCCGTCGGCGCCCGCCACCTCTGCGCCCACGGAAATGGTCGCGGCTTCCCAGTCCCCGCCGGTCAACACGAGCCTGCCGAGCATCAGCGGGCTCGCGCAGTCAGGCCAGACGCTCAGCGCGAGCACCGGCAGCTGGACGGGGTCCCCCACCGGCTACAGCTACGAATGGGTGCTCTGCCGGGGAGCGAGATGTCGGGCGATCGCGAACGCCACCTCCTCGTCCCTCCCCCTCGGCCGACGCGACCTTGGGGCGACGCTGCGGGTCACGGTCGTCGCCTCCAACGCCACCGGCCCCTCGGCGCCCGCCACCTCTGCGCCGACCGAAGTGGTCACGGCGCCCCACTCGCCGCCGGTCAACACGAGCCTGCCGAGCATCAGCGGGCTTGCGCAGTCCGGCCAGACCCTCAGCGCCGGCACCGGCACCTGGACGGGGTCGCCCGCGAGCTACAGCTATGAATGGACGCGCTGCGACGCGGCAGGCGCGAACTGCTCGACCATCCCAGCAGCCGGCGCGCCGACCTACACGCTCGGTGAAGCAGACGTGGGGGCGACGCTGCGCGTTGCCGTGATCGCATCCAACTCCGCCGGTGCCTCCTTGCCCGCGACGTCTCCGCAGACCGCCGTCGTCACCGGCTCGACCGGGGGCGTTCGGCACCTCGAGTACGTGTTCGGCGGCGGCGCTATGAGCGTGTATGACATCGACAACGGCTTCAAGCAGGTCGAATCGGTCACGCTCCCCGGGACAACCCGGGGCGTGCGCGGGGTCGCGGTCTCGCCCGCCACGCACATGATGTTCGTGTCCTTCGGCGGCGATGGCGGCGGCGCGGGGAACGGATCCGTGCTCGCCTATGACCTTCTCGCCAAGAAAGTCGTGTGGTCGGTCAACCTCGCCACCGGAATCGACTCCGGCGCCGTTAGCAGCGACGGGAAGCTTCTCTACATGCCCGACGGCGAGCTCTCCTCCGACGGCAATTGGTACATCCTGGACACCTCGAACGGCAATGTGATCGGAAAGCTCGAAACGCCGGGGAAGGGTCCCCACAACACCACCATGTCCGCCGATGGAAAGCTCCTGCTGCTGGGGGCGCGCAACTACAACCACCTGATGGTCTACAACACCCAGACAGGCAAGATCCAGGCAGAAATCGGTCCGCTCGTCGGCGGAGTGCGCCCGATCACGATCAACGGCTCCGACTCCGTCAGCTTCACGACGGCCACCGGCTTCGACGGATTCCAGGTAGAGAGCATCACCTCACCCGGCACGCCGGTGCTCTACACCGAGAGCTTCGGCACCTGCACCGGCTCCTTCACGACCTGCAGCCACGGCATCTCGCTCTCGCCGGACAACCGGCAGCTGTTCGTCATCGACGCCATCCAAAAAGCGGTGCAGGTCTGGGACGTCCACGGAGTCGCAGAAGGCGTCGCGCCCACGCACGTCGCGACCGTGCCCGTCAACGGCCTGGAAGGCAGCGAGCAGAACTGCGCGTATGACTGCGGGCGCGACGGCTGGGTCGCGCACACCCTCGATGGCCGCTACGCCCTTGTCGGCGACTCCGGCGACGTGATCGAAACCGCGACGGACAAAGTGGTCACCACGATCCCCAACCTGCTGAACACCCGCAAGTTCGTCGAGATCGAATGGTCGGGTGGCGTGCCGGTTGCCACCAGCGGACGCACTGGCATCGGGCGCGCGGGCTGAGGCTCCAAAGACACCGCCTCGACGCGAGCTCCAGCCGACCGCAGCTCGCCGCTAGCGCCCGAGAGGAGCGGACCCTCGATCCCCGCCTGGCCCCCCGCCACCGCTGCGCTGGAGCAGCGCTTCGATTCGGCTCGAGAGGTTCGTCAGCCGCTTCTGCTCCCGTTGGCTCGTGAGCTTGCCGCGTGAGACGGCCTGGTCGAGTCGTGTCTTCCTTGCCGCGAGGATCGCTGCCTTCAGCCCTTCAACCGACTTTCCGGGCGTCGAGGACGCGATCTGAGCCAGGGACTTGCCCGACCTGAGGTCGCTGCGGAGCGTGGCCGCACTGATCCCCAGGTACTGCTCCGCGACGCGACGAACGCCGAGGCCGCGGTGGCCGCGTGCGTGGCCGAAAGCCGGACCGCTGCCGCTGTGTTCGATGCGCTGCTTCAGAGCGTCGGCCTGGGACTTCGTCATGCGGCCCGCGGCGACTGCCGCTTCGATTCGGTCGTACCGTGCGGCCTTCATCGCCGCGGTAAGAGCGTCAGGCGAAACGTTGAGACGCTTGGCCACGTCCTGTATGTAGGCCTGGCGGCCGGATCCGGCAGAGCCTTTCGCCGCGGCCATGGCAACTGCAGCACCGCCGCCGCCCAGAAGGACCAGGGCTGCCGCGCCGATCACGAGCTTCCTACTCAGGACTGATTTCAACTTTGATCCTTAGGTGCGTGGGACAGGGGAGTCAGTGAACCGGGCTCCCCTGAGTGGCGGCTCAACGGCCGCTAACCGACAGATAAGTCTATCTGTGCGTATTCGGCGGGCTGATCGACCGGGCCCAAGCGCCGCCAGCCGGCGGCGGTCGCGCGCAGTGCGGGTACCGCGGCGATGGCGAGGGGCGCCGGCAGCCAGACGGACACCGCGCGGTAGGCGAGTACCGAGGGGACCGCGAGCTCGGCGGGAACGCCGAACAGGAGCAGAACGCCGGCCATGCCGCCGCTCACCGAGCCTGGTATCGGAAGAGTGTTGGCGATCTGGCCAGCGAAGTAGGCCAGCACGACCACCGGGAGCGCGGCCGACGCGCCGAATGCGTGGAGCATCGCCCACAGGACCGCCGCATCGAACGCCCAGTAAGCCAGAGCACCCGCGAGCCGGCGGTTTCGCGATCGCAGGAGATCGCCCGCGTCGCGAACTGACTCTCCGACCAGTCGCGCCGCCGCTCTCAACCCACGGTCAGATTCCCGTGTGCGGTCCGCACCGCCCGGCTGTGCCCCCTTCTGAGCGCGAAGCGCAAGCCACAGGCCGAGCGCAACCGCGACAAGTCCCACGCACGCCATCGTCGCGCTCAACTCGACCGGTCCCCGGCTTCTCACGACCCCAGTCGCAAGCAGCGATCCCGAGAGCGCCATGGAGACGAGGAAGGCCGAATAGAGCAGGACGAGGAAGACCATCAGGGTCCGCGTCGCCACCCACCTCTGCAGCCCCGCGCGCCGCAACGCCCACAGCGTGACGCCCAACCCGCCCACGCCGGCGGTGGGCAGCAACCGCGTGGCGGCTGCCCCGGCGAACGTGATCTGGGCGCTCTCGCGCGCACCGATCCTCGGCGTGGCCCTGCCCGCGACCAGCGACAGGAGCCCCACGTATCCGGCGAGCGAAATGCACTCGAAGCCGGCGGCGAGGACCGCCCAGCTCGGCTTCACGCCGAGCGCGCGGTGCATCCCGTCGATGAACGTCCGCGCGGGACCGCCGAACAGGAGGATGGCGGCAGCCGCGACGCCGCCGAGCACGATCGGCGGGGCAGCCCGCCGAGCGATTGCGCGCGCTTCCAAAGCCGGCAACGCGAGGTCTGCGGCGGGCCTGTCTGATGCGAGCACGACTCTCATGCGCGTGTCCATTCGGCGGTTGGGTCAGTTCTATGCGGTCCCGAGGGCGCGGTATGTGACATGGGTCAAAGACCATCCCGTGGTGGTTCGTGCCGGCCGGTCCGAGCGGCACACTGCCGACGGCGGGAACGGCTATGGGGACTAGACCGTCGAAGGCGGGCGAATTCATCGCAGCGAGGACCAAGCGCCGGCTCTAGGAAGCAGCGCGCTGCGCACATGTCCAAAGCCGCCCACTCCGTGATTGGCCTGCGGTCCCTTCTCCAGGCCGAGTCGGGGAGTCATACTCGACGGATGGGCGGCGAGCTCAGAATCATCGGCGGGCCCACTCCGATCCCCGTTATCCGCGCGCCCGGGGAGATCTATCGGTGGAAGGTTCAGAATGGCCGCGCCGAACAGCACGTCTACGTGCAGATAGCCGATTCGCTCAGAATCGAGACCTGTCAGGAGCCGTTGCGGTCGGGGATTGAATCCAAGGGCGAGTCGGTGCTTCGCAAGCTGCTCGAGCGCGGCCACGTCCCGACTCGGATCAAGATCACCTCCGCGGGGATCACCGAGGTAGGCGTGGACCGCCGCTCGCGCCCCTTCTCCTAGCGCACCCCTCGAGGTTGCCCATGTGTGGACCGATGTCGCGTGAAGCCGGGCTCAGCGGCCGGCTCGGGTCGCTACCTAACCGTCGGTTCCTCGGGGTCAATCCGCGAAGCGCCCTCAACCATCCTCAGCGCATAGCGGGAGTCGCCATCGTACGCGAGCTTGTGATACGCCTCTGCCTCGACACGATCGGTGAACTTCAACGCTGGGTGTGGCCGCGTCTCAGTCTGCGTATCGACGAGAACCCAGTAGAAGGGCGTTGAATCCATCTCGCAACACTACCCGCCTCTCGCCGTTCACATCCAGGCAAACAAGCGCCTGGCCATAGATTAATACGCTCGGCTCATAGTGCGTTTCACTGTCATGCTTGCGCACGCGCATTCCTCACCGCAGCGAGCGCTGGCGGCAAGGCGACGGTCCAAACCCCCGACCTCGACGCGGCATGGAGAGGGTCCCGCCGCCGGCGGGACCCTCTCCTCTACAGGCCGCCGTTTCTCGCGGACGCGGCTAGCGGACTTCGACCTTGAACACGGGCTGGAATTCCTTCCATCCCGTCGCTTCGTATTTGCTGTTGTAGTAGATGCTTTCGGGCAGGGGATCGGACCCAACAGCAGGGATACCCCCATTGGCCGGCGGTTCGGCGACGAATGACCCGCCGGAGAATTCCTTGTACGCCGTCTGTAGCCCGACGTTGACGATCTTGCCGCCGCACGCTTCGCAACTGTTTGTGAGCAGCACGATGGCCTTCGTCGGCAGCGGTTTGCTTTGGGTGAAGTGTTTGAAGACGATCGTCTGCAGGAACCCGCCGACGTCACAGTTTGCACCGAAGCCCTTGCCTTCGACGGTCGCCGGGCAGCTCACGTTCGTCGTCGGTCGGAAGCGTAGGTTCGCTTTCGTGGTTCCGGTTGCGACGAGGGCACCCGGTTCATTGCCGGCGCCGACTTCGTAGATGCTCGCGGTCCATTCCTGCGCGAACTTCTTGGCGGGGTGGATCGTGTAGCAGTTTTCGAGCTGGTATTCGCCGTGTTCGCAAGCGAAAACGTCGACCTGACTCGTCATCCCCTTGAGCAGTCTGCTGTTGGTGTTGACGGTTTCGATCTGACCGCCGAACATCCCTCCGCTCCGGAACGCTTCGTAATCCTGCGAGTAGGTGTCTTCGTCGGGTTTCCCGTTGACCGTAGCGGGCACCGTGTTGAGGTTGTTGTACGCGATCTCGACCGCGCCCGCGGTGGCGACAGACATCATCGCGGCACAGGCGAGCACGAATGCGACAGCGAGCCCCAATCGTCCTAAAACGGGCTTGCTCATGATCCCTCCTCTATTTGCTGATCGCGCGCAATCGGCGCGCGTCCCTCCGACCCGCGCCGGAAGCACTCAGGCAAAACGCATCCCCCCGACTCGCAACCGGCGCGGCCACGCGAGTCTCTGCAACCGAGCGACACATGTCAAATCACTTCTTGCACGCCCGACATAGCCGAAGCCTATGGGACCGCGATGTCTCCTCGGCCGGGCCTGCGTGGCGTGAGCGACTATTCCGTGGGCAGCACGCCCGGATGCGCGTTCAGATAGCCGATCCGTGCTTTCTCGACTTCGACGATCAACGCAATGTCGCGGAGCCCCTGCACCAGTTGTGACAGCGGCGGCTGGCGGCGCAGACGTGTCGCGCGTTGGCGCGCGGAGGAGCGCTCCGCTGCGTCGACCTGCCTACGCATGCCCGCAAGGGTGGCCTGGTCGGATCGCAGCCGCTGCGCGAGCGACGGTCGTTGCGGCGCGGAGGCGACGACCCCGCCTGGGCCGTTGGGCACCTGCTCGGTGACCGTGCGACCGTCGTGAAGCAGGACGTTCGCGGTGATGAGCCCTTGGAAGAACTGCCCGTCGTATACGACGATCAGGGCGTGCTGCGGTCCGCTCGGTCGCAGCGTGCGCACGTCACGGGGCGTGACGAGCGTGACCGAGACCACGTCCGGATTGGCGACGCCCGTGATGACCGTACGCCCGGGGAGCGTGCGTCGCTGCACCTTGGGCCGGGGCAGCGCGGCCGGGACCTGGCCCGGCAGGCTTTCAGCGCCACCCTGGCTGTCGAACCGGACCGGTGGCGGCTTCTGCCGCAACCGAGCTTCGCCGCCGCCGTTCCACGCTTCAGGTCCGTGTCGAAGCGTCCCGTCCAGTTCGCTGATCCCGGCCAGCCGCCCTTCCAAGATCCGCCCGACCGCGCTCGAGCCGTTGCTGCTGGCGGCGAACCCCCAGGGCGCGCCGCCGTCGGGGTCCGGCGCGCGCGCCTGGGGTGTGGAGGGTGCCGGCGGTCCTGGGAACGACGGGACGGTGCTGCCGAGCATCGTCCGGCCGTGGATCGCGACCGCGATCCGCAGCGGCGCGTCCCAGTAGCGGCCGGGCAGAACGGCGAGGAACGCGTGGTTGGCGTCGAGCGCGAGCGGGCGCGGGGCACCGGCGCCGAGGAGCTTCGGGTGGGTTGCGTCGAGCGCGAGCACGCCGCTGACCACGGTCCGCACCGGTCGGGGCGCGTACGCGTAGGGGTCATCGACGTAGCTGACGGGTTCAGCGAAGGGTGGGAAGCGGGCCAGGTCGCCCGGCGTGTTGCAGCCGCCGCTGCCGCCGTATTCCTGCCCGACGCTCAGCGGCACCGATGTCGATCCTGGACGCGGCTCGAAGAGGCGATCGTGCTCGAGGACGCCGAATTGGAAGCAGATGAAGCGCGCCGGGTGATCGCCGGTCCCGAAGTTGGCACGCGGGTTCGGCACGCCCTGCCAGCTGCGCAGAGCCCATGTCGGCCCGCCGGCAGGGTCCTTCGCCCGCAAGGTCGTCCGCACCGTGCTGCTCAGCGGCAGATCGGGCTCGGCCGGCATGGCCTGGCTCATGGGGAGCGGCGCGCGATACGCGGGAACCGGTTGCTCGTGCAGTGGGCGGTTCGATTGATAGTCGAACAGGTTCGTCGAGCGGGTGTAGGTGAGCGTCTGACCGTTCTGCAAGTGCGCCGTGAGCGCGACCGACCGTGGATCGACGTGACCGTCGAGCACAGCCAGAAACGCTCCACCGTGGCGGTCGACCGGCAGCGACCTTGCGGGGCCCGCACCGGTCAGCATCAACGACTCGACGCGGGGCGCCGCAGCACCGTAGATGAGCGTGCGCGGCGCGTTGTTGCCCCAGGGGAAGCCCGTCCGTTCGCCGCTGCCTGGGACGAAGCGGCGGATCACCACGAACAGCGGCTCGTGACCGAGCGGCCCGCAGACCAGTGGGGTCAGTGAGGCGTCGACCCGGCTCGGATTGCTGCGGCCGAGCTCCTGGGAGGCCTGCGCGCAGCTCTCATCCGCTTTGCCATGTGGTTCCAGGTCCGCGCTTGCGCTTACTTCCCACGGCGACCCTCCCGCCGGATCGGCGACTTCGAACGCGGAGGTCTGGGCGAACCGGATCGCATGGCTGCGGCCGTCGCGGGTGACGACCACCACGCGGGGACGAACCTCCTCGACGTAGCCGCGGTAGACGGTGATGAAGCTGCCCTGTGGTCCGAGGCGCAGCGGGCGCGCCCCGTCCGGTCCGTAGACGGTCACCGACCGGACGCCGGGGCCGGCGACCCCGTTGACCACCGTCCGCGGATCCCCCACGCTCGTGCCCACGAACACCCTGGCACCAGCGAGGACCGGACCGTTGTGGGCATCCACGCCACATGCATCGACACCGCCGAGCGGCAGCGCGCGGAACACGTGGTCGAGTCCGACGATCCCGAACTGCCCTCCGAGCACCTGACCCACGGCGGTGCATGTCTCCCCCGCCCGGGTCTGCGAAAGGCGGATGTCCCATGGGAGTTCCGAGGGGGCGGGATCAGGTGCGTCCAGACCCGCGAGGCGCACGCTCGCGGGCAGCGGCACCCCGCTCGCTTGCAGGTCCGTTGCGTTCGGGGGCGGAAGCGGTGAGCCGCGAGCGATCAGGATCGCCGCCGTGGCGACGCCCGCCAGCAGCAGGGTCAGGACAACCGCGATCAGCAGTGTTCGCCGCGTCTGTCCAAAGCGCGAGGTCGGGGGCTCGCCAAGCCTCCTGAGCTCATCACCGAACGCCTCGAGTACGGCGAGCGGACGCTCGGTCATGGGCGCTCCCCGGTGACGACCGGTCCGTCGAGTGCGCGGCCGAGCGCCTTCAGGGCGCGCGAGACACGCGCGCGTGCCGCAAGCTCCGAGATTCCGAGCGCGTTTGCGATCTCGGCGTAGGGACGTTCCTGGACGATCCGCAGCTCGAGCGCGCGGCGTTGCTCTGAGCCAAGGCGCATCAGCTCGCCGCTGAGCGCCGCGCGTCGCTCCCCCAGCCCGGCGCGCTCCTCGATCAGGGCGAGGTCGTCCTCGTGGGCCGTCGGCGTCTGAATGCCAAGCCGCCGCAGCGCGCGCCGCTCGACGCGCCCGCGACGCAGGTAGCGCGAGAGCTGGCGGCGGGCGATCGTGTACAGCCACGCCTGGCGCTCCTGCCGCGAGCCGCCACGCAACCCCCTCCACCCGAGGTACGCCTGGGCGAAAGTCTCGGCGGTCAGGTCCAACGCCACCTCCGGCTCCATGGTCCGGCGCGCCAAGAACATGAGTACCCCCTCGCTCTCACGACGGTAGAGCTCGTCGAATTCCCCCACATCCGCCATCGCCTTCAATGTGCCACCAGTCAAGGAAACGTGACGCGCCGTTCCGGTCACAGATTTGGGCTTTGAAGGGAAGAGCCATTGATGGTCGCTTCGGATTGCTGCGTTGACGTCGAGCTCCTGTCCGGGGACGCGGAGGCCTTTGGGCGTTTCTACGAGCGACACGAGGACTTCGTCTTGTCCGTCTTTCTGCGTCGCTGCGGGAGCGTCAACCACGATGTGACGCCCGGCCGGAAGGCGCGGCGTGGATCGTCGCCGAGGGCGGTACGTCGATACAGCGAGCCACGCTCCTCGCCCACGTCTCGACCAGCCCTTGACCCTGGTACCGACTCCCCCCTGCCCCGGGGAGGAGGTCGTGGTTCTCAGGTTCGCCGGGCGCTTGTCGCGGTGACGCTTCTCAGCGGTTGACGCAGAGCGCCGGAAGACGATCGGGAGTGATCCCGTCCTCTACGCAGGCGAGGTACGCGATGCTCCGATGTATTCCGTCGATCACGAGCACAGAGTCGTCGAAGACTCCGATCCGGATCACCACATCGGCGTTCCACCGGTTGCCCGCCATATCGTCGATGAAGCGGTCAACTCGCAGGTCGTCCGCTCGATCCTGGGCCGCGCGGAGCGTCTTGCTGCGCTCGCGATAGATCGCGAGCAGCTGGCCAACGGTCTTGTAGCCGTTGCCCACGTAGCCCATGAAGCTGGCGAACAGCGTTCGCGCGTCCGCAAGTTCGTTCGCCGACAGAGGCTGAAGAGCCATGCCGACGATCCTCCCGCGCGCAACGATGCGGGCATATGGCCCGGCGGCCACAGATTTCGAGCCGAGTTGTTACGGATGTCGGGGACCAGGATCCGCCGGCGGCGCTGTGCGTCATGGCTCCCGGCGCGCCGCGGGAAGGTAGAGCAGCGTCGTAGCGACGGTCAGTGCGACCGCGGCGACGAGCGGCAGGGCGAGGCTCGTCTTCAGAAGCACAGCGCCCGCCAGCGCCCCGATCAGCATCGCCAGCACGGCCGCGGTCCTCCGTGTCGTGCCCCTGCCGCTGCCGCCAAACAAGGGCGAGTCGGCAGCGAGACTGGTCAGCGTCATCGTGAGCACCGTGGTCGTGAGGTCCGGCACGGCGATCCGCCGGACCGTCGCATTGCGAACACCCATCGCCAGCGCAAGCAGGGCGATCACCGCGTCGCCGGAGAAGGCGTTTGGCCGCACATCAACGGCCGCGGCAACGGCGATGGCGGCCGCGATCAGGGACGCTTCGATCGCGAGCGCAGACGCGATATGACGGGCATGATGGTCTGCGAGCCGCGCTGCGAGGATGCCACCCACGCCGGCGCCCACGAGGAATGCGGCGAGCGACACGACCGGCGCGAGAACGGGTAGGCCGCCACTGCTCGCGAGGCCGAGGCCGAGCAGCACGATGTTCCCGGTCATATTGGCCGTGAAGACATGGCCGAGCCCGAGATAGCTGACCGCATCGACGAGGCCCGTCGTGAATGTCAGTACCAGCAGCGCCCTGGTAAGCGGGTGCCGGATGCTGCGGGCGGCGCGCATGCCGATCGGCTCCCGATTGGCCCCAACAGCGCCCGAAGCTGACATGTCGTGCTCCTCTCGATTGCCGGCGGTTGTCGGTCTGGTCTCGACCGGTCGGCCTTGCCGGGGATAAAGGCAGAATTCAAGCGACTGGCATCCGATGGCGTCATTTGACCCGATGAGAGAGAGTGATCGGTGAACCCGAACTTCATAACCGACGTCCTCGCCGCGCGCCCAAGCACCGAGACGGCCATGATCGAGCTCACCCGCTCGGGGCACAGGCACCAGTGGTCCTTTGGCGACGTGCTCGACCGCAGCGCGAGATTCGCCGGAACCCTCGCCGAGCACGGGGTCGCTCGTGGCGACGTCGTCATGACCTGCATCGGAAACCGCTCGGAGTGGGTGCTCACCCTGCTCGCGTGCTTTCGGATCGGTGCGGTGGCGCTTCCCTGCACCGAGCAGCTCCGGGTTGGTGACCTCCGATATCGCATCGGCGTGGCACGGCCGTCGCTCGTGGTCGCCGACGAGCGCAACCTCGACCAGCTGCGCGCCGCGTACCCGGGCGGCGACGTGCTCGTGATCCCAGACGAATCGCTTTTCACGGACGCCGATCCCGCTGTCGTCGTCGACGTGGAGCCAGAGGAGCCGGCGCTGATCACCTTCACCAGCGGATCCACCGGGCAGCCGAAGGCGGTGGTTCATGGTCAGCGCTATCTGCTCGGACAGCGCCTTCAGGCGGAATCCTGGTTCGGCGCACGGCCGGGGGACCTGGCATGGTGCACCGCTGCCAGCGGGTGGTCCAAGTCGGCGCGAAACGCGTTCATCGCGCCGTGGCTCTGCGGAGCGAGCGCGCTGCTGCACGACGCGCGCTTCGATCCTCAGGAGCGCATCGAGATCCTCGTTCGCGAGCGGGTCAACGTTCTGTGCATGGCGCCCACGGAGTACCGCATCCTCGCCAAGCACGTCGAGCTGCCGGCGCTTCGCGACGTCCGCCGTCTGATCGCCGCGGGCGAGGCGCTAGACGCCGACAGCTTCGCGGCCTGGAAGGCGATCACGGGCCTCGAGATCCGCGACGGTTACGGGCAGACGGAGACTGGACAGCTGACCGGGGTCGCGGATCAGGAGGTCAGGGCGGGATCGATGGGCAGGCCGCTCCCTGGGATCGAGGCTTGGGTCGACCGCGGCGAGCTGGTCGTCGACCCGCAGACCGTGCCGACCTTCTTCCTCGGTTACCTGGGCGAGCCTGCCCCGGCCGGCGTTTGGCGCACGGGCGATCTCGTGCGCGCCGACGAGGACGGATACCTCTACTTCCAAGGCCGCGCGGACGACCTGATCATCTCCGCCGGTTACCGCATCAGTCCCGCCGAGGTCGAGGGCACGCTTCTCTCGCACCCCGCCGTCGCCGATGCGGCCGTGGTCGGCTCGCCCGACCATGAGCGCGGGATGATCGTGCGTGCGGTGGTCGTTCCGGCCGAGCCGCACGAGGGCTCTGACGCCCTGGCGAGGGAGCTGATGGAGTACGTCAAGCGGGAGACTGCTCCATACAAGTACCCGCGGATCATCGAGTGGGCGGAGTCGCTACCGCGCACCCCGTCCGGAAAGATCAAGCGAAGCGCGCTCCGCAGCTCTCGATAGCTGAAGCGCGCTCGGCTCGGGCGGCTACAGGTTGGGAGCCACGCCGGGGACGACGAGCCCGCTCTCGTAGGCCATGACCACCAGCTGGGTCCGGTCGCGGGCGCCCATCTTCGTCAGGATCCGCGAGACGTGTGACTTGACGGTCAGCGGGCTGATGACCAACCGCTCGGCGATCTCGGCGTTGGTCGACCCGCCTGCGATCAAGGCGAGGAGCTCGATCTCGCGCGCGGTGAGATCGTCGGGGAGCTCAGTCGCTGTGGCGGTGGGCTCGCCAGCGCCGCTCGTGTACGCCTCGATCAGTCGCCGCGTCGCGCCCGGGTCGAGCAGCGCGGCGCCATCGGCGACCGTGCGCACGGCATCGATCAGCTGCGTGGGCTCGACGCCCTTCAACAGGAACCCGCTGGCGCCCGCGCGCAGGGCCCCGAACACGTACTCGTCGAGATCGAACGTGGTCAGGACGATCACCCTCGTGTCGGGCAGGAGCGGATCCTCGGTGATCAGCCGAGTTGCTTCGATTCCATCCAGTGCGGGCATGCGGATGTCCATGAGCACGACATCCGGCCGATCCCGCTTGGCGATCTCAACGGCCTCCCGCCCGTCGCTCGCCTCGTCGATGACGTCGATGTCCTCCTCGCCGGCCAGGATCGAGCGAAAGCCGTGGCGCACGAGCGCGTGGTCGTCGGCGACAAGGACCCTCAACCGCTCGGAGGGGGTCATCGCCTTGCGATCCCTGCCGGGAGACTTGCCCGGACCCGCCAACCGCCGCCGGGTGCGACGCCGGCATCGCACCGCCCTCCCAGTGCCGCCGCCCGCTCGCTCATTCCCCGCAGTCCATGGCCCGGTGCCGCGAGATCGGTCGGGATCGGGTGTCCATCGTCGAGGACCTCGACGGTGAGCTGATCGCCGGCGAGCGCGACGCGCACCGTCGCGTGGTTGGCGTTGGAGTGGCGCAGCACGTTCGTGAGGCTCTCCTGCACGATGCGGTAGGCGCCGTGGGCTGTGGCCGTGGGAATGTCGCGCGATCTGACATCGAGTTGCAGGTCGACGTCCACGCCGGTGCTCGCGACGCCTTCGACGAGGTCTGGGAGGTCGGCGAGGCTCTGCGGCGGTCGCAGAGGAGCGTCGCCGGCCGTCGGGCGGACGATCCTCAGCGTGGAGCGCAGCTCGGCCAGCGCGTCGGCCGAGCTGCGGACGATGCTCTCGAGCGCGTCGAGGCTCTCATTCGGTTTCGTGCGCTGCAGATGGACGGCCGCCGCGGCCTGCGTGTTGATCGCGACGAGCGAGTGGGCGATCGTGTCGTGGAGCTCGTGCGCCAGACGGAGGCGCTCCTCGTCGAAGCGATGGACCGCCGCCGCCTCGTGCTGGCGCTCGGTTTCCTGCGCCCTGGCCTGGACCAGCGCGAGCCGGCCGCGCTGCGCATCGCCGGCTGCCAGGGCGGCGAGGAGAAGCGCGAGCCGAGCCAGCGTCGTCCCCGGCGCGAGACCGTCGTTGCTCGTGATCGCGACAGCGGCGACGACGACGGGAGCCATCGCCGTCGCCACCAGCAACGAATGCAGGCGTCGCCCCTGCAGGCCAACGGTGTAGAGGGCGAACATGATCACCCCGACCGCCGCGACGTTTGGATGGAAGACGGCCAAGCACGCCAGGAGCCCGGCCGTGACGGCGATGAGCGCACCCAGCGGATAGCGGCGACGCACCACCAACGGCAGGGACGTAGCGGCGGCCAGAACGAATGCGGCCACCGTCAGGTGACCACGATCCCAGCCCAGTCCTGGATCCGCCACCAGGCTGACGAACGCGGCTACCGCCCATGCGACATCGACCTCTGGCGCTTCACGAAACGCCCGCGCCACCTCGGGCCCATGGCCCAGCCGGGTCGCTGCAACCTCCACGAACCGTGAGTGACCCGAGTGCTGGCCGCCGCCGTCAGCGCCCGCACCCGGCGTCGCATCCGACTCTCCGCGAGCCGGAGCGGCGTCCGCACTGGCTGTGGGTGTTGGAGTGCTCACCGTCGGTCCTCAGACGACTGTACCGCCGGGACGTCCGGAGAACATCGCCCTGGAGAACGCACCCTGTGTACATCTCAAGGAGTAGAGCGAGATCGTGCCGGTGAGCCGCTAGCGCGCGGAGATGCCGCCCAATGGACTCAGCACCTCGCCGCGCCGGGGGCGCAAGATCCTCCCGCCCTGCACGCCGTGCGGCTGAGTGACGGGTCCGCGCGCGAGCGCGCGTGCCGGCTTCTCTGACGGTTCCAAGCGGGCCGCTCGATGACGCAGCCACGTCATCGAGTCTGGCTGCGCGCACACCTGCTGCCAACCATCCAGCGCCTCTTCGAGTTGGCGGCGGTCGCGCGCCCGGCCGAGCACGACGACCTCGCCCTGTCCATGGTCCAGCTCACCGAGCCTCGTGACGTAGAGCTCGCCCGTGTCTCGTACCCATGCGGCACGGTAGGTGGGGCCGTGGGCTCCGACACGCCACCACAACCCGAAGTCACGCTCGCGAGAGGATCTGCGGCGGCCGTCGGCCCGATAGAAGTTGCTCAGCGACTTGTATTCGTTGGCTCGCTCGGTGAGCGCCCGGCTAAGAGTGGTCATCTTCTCGTCTCCTGGCGTGTGTGGTTGTCGGGGAAACGCGTGGCATCAGTCTGTGGTGCATGCCTAACGCGAACGCAAAGACCGTCTAATGAGTTGCTGGGACCCCCGAACGCGATCTGGTTGCCGACGCTCGTCAGGGCCTCGGCCGGATCAAGCGCTTCGGGAGGTCTGCGTTTCATCAGGGCCGGAAACGTAACCCTGGGGCTCCTGCCTGTCGTCGGCCTCGCGGACGCAATTTGGGTACTCCTCGCGACCCAGATACCGCGCGGCTGCAAGCCGGCGTGGGACGCAGTCGGTGCGGTCGGAGGGCGCCTTGAGCCTCCGTCTCGGGAAGCACGAATGAGGTGAAAAAGAGCGTCCTCGCGGCCGATGTTTTTTGAGCTCGGGTTGCCTACCTTCCGCTGCACCAGGTCTCCGACAAGCGGAGGCTGAGCAACTGGGAGACAGTCATGCCCCGTCTAGCCCGCTGGTGCCTCGCCCATCGCCGCATCGTCGTAGGAGGGTGGATCCTGCTCCTCGTCGCTGCGGTCTTCATCGAGTCGACCACCGGCAGTAACTACTCTGCCTCGAACCGGCTCTCTGGCACTCAGAGCGCCACTGCGCAGAGTCTGCTGCAGAGCGCGGCTCCGAGCGTCTCAGGTGACACCGAGCGCATCGTCATCGCCACGAAGACCGGCACCGTCAGACAGCCGGCCGTGCGCTCGAGCGTCCAGACGATGCTCGCCAACGTCGCGCACTTGCCGAACGTCGGCTCGGTGAGCTCGCCCTACACACCGGCCGGCGCCAAGCAGATCAGCCAGAGCGGCGCGGTCGCGTTCGCCACTGTGACATTCACGAAGGAACAGCACTCCATCTCCTCCGCGGAAGCCGCGAAGTTCGTCAACACAGCGCGCGCTCCCAACGGAGGTAACTTGCAGGTCGAGGTCCTCGGCGACGTCGCCGCGGCGACGAACCCTTCGTCCTCGAGCAGCACGCTGTTCGGCGTTGGTGCAGCGCTGGTCGTGCTCCTGTTCGTGATGGGGTCGGTCCTCCCCGCCCTGCTGCCGCTCCTCTCGACCGGCATCGCGCTGGGCGCGGCGGTCTCGCTGATAGGCGCGCTGTCGAACGTCCTCTCGATGGCCAGCTTCACCTCGCAGCTCTCGATCCTGATCGGCCTCGGGGTCGGCATCGACTACTCACTGTTCATCCTCACTCGCACGAGGACGGAGATGCGGCGAGGTAGATCGATCGCCGATGCGATCGGGATCTCCGCCGCCACCTCGGGCCGTACGGTCCTGTTCGCCGGCATCACCGTCTGCATCGCACTGCTCGGAATGCTGACCGTCGGCGTGAGCGTCCTCTCGGGGGCGGCAATCGCAGCCTCGATCGCGGTTCTCCTGCCGATGGCCGCAGCCCAGACCCTTGCTCCGGCGCTGATCGGCTTCCTCGGACGACGGGTCCTCACACGCAAGCAGCGCGCGGCGCTCGATGCGGGTGAAATCCACACGCCCGAGGCCTCCGCGCGCTGGGCGAGCTGGGCCACGCGCGTCCAAGGACACCGCGTGGGCTTCAGCGCGGCCGCGCTGGCGATCATGGTCGCGCTCACGATCCCGGCGTTCTCACTCCGCCTCGGGGCCGCCGACGCCAACACGGACCCCACATCAACGACGACCACAACCCACCGCGCCTACGAACTGCTCGCCAAGGGCTTCGGCCCAGGCTTCAGCGGGCCGCTCGAGCTGGTGGCGCCCGTCCGCTCCAGCGGCCAACCGGCGACGTTCAGCCACGTGGTGGCCGCGGCCAGCCACACCCCCGGCGTCGCCGCGGTCAGTCCGCCGCTGCTACTCCCCGCCGGGCCTGGGCACCCAGGAGTCGCGGTGGCGCAGGTCTACCCCACGGGCAGCCCGCAGGACGCGTCCACCTCAAAACTGATCACGACGCTGCGCAACCACGTGATTCCGAGCGCCATTGCCGGACAGCAGCTGACGGTCTACGTGGGCGGCCAGACGGCCCTCGCCGACGACTATGCGGCGCAACTGGAATCCAAGCTGCCGATGTTCGTCGCGATCGTTGTCGTCTTGTCGTTCCTGCTGCTGATGATCGTGTTCCGCAGCCTCGTGATCCCCGCGACGGCCGCCGTCATGAACCTGCTGTCGGCCGGTGCCGCATTCGGGGTAATCGTCGCCGTGTTCCAGTGGGGCTGGCTGAGCTCGCTGGTGGGCGTGAGTCACACCGGCCCAATCCCGCCGCTGGCCCCGATCCTCATGTTTGCCGTGCTGTTCGGGCTCTCGACCGACTACGAGGTGTTCCTGATCAGCCGCATCCACGAGGAGTGGCTCAAGCGTCGTGATAACTCGCAGGCTGTCAACCACGGCCAGGCCGTCGCGGGCAGGACGATCACCGCCCTCGCGGCGATCATGGTCGTCGTTTTCTTCGCGTTCACGTTCACCACCGACCGAACGATCAAGCTGATCGGGCTTGGTATGGCCTCGGCGATACTCGTCGACGCGCTCATCATCCGGACGGTGCTCGTCCCGGCCATCATGCACTCCCTTGGCAAGGCCAACTGGTACTTCCCCCGCTGGTTGGAACGCAGGCTCCCGCGCCTCCAGATCGAGGCGGTAACCGAGCTGGAGCACAAGGATGATGCGGAGCCGCTCGAGCGAGAGCCGGAACTAGCCGGCCATCGATAGACACGGCACGCGACCGCCCGGCGTTGATTGGCGCCGGGCGGCCGTGGCCGTGAAGGGAGGTCTCTCACTACCTCTCGCGACGTCTATACGCGCAATGTGGGCGCCCCGTCGGGGGTATGTGCTGACGGGACGCCCTTGCGAACCCCCGATGGCGATTCTCTCGATCGCAGGTCCTGCGGCCGACCATAAACACTGCAAGCCTGCTCGTACAGAGGCCAAATGGCCGATAGCGCCCGCGCAGCCTCGGCCGCGGCACACGGACAGGGCCCTCGAGCCTGACCCACGGGTGCGTGCCGGTCGGCCTGCTCGTGGCGACGCTCGACCTGAGCGAGCGTCGTGACGCTTGCCCGCCAGTGGCTCGCGTAGTCTCCCGAGCCTCGACAGCGAAGGGGGTGCGGTGAGGTCACGGTCCATTGGAGTCGCAGCGACGCCCCCGGCGCACACCGGTACACGCCCCTGGTTCGTCGCGTCAGCCGTCCTCGCGCTCGCCCTCCTGGCGAGCGCCCCAGCGGCGCACTCTGCGTCGGCGTCCGGCGCTACGCGATCGGGTGACCGCCTCGCCGAAGCGGGCTCGGTCGGCTTCAGCGCCAGCCAGGGCGTCCCTGTGACGATGCCGCCCGTCGGTCTGTCGATCGAGTATCCGCTGATCGCCAACTACCTCGGCACCGGGCCGTGTCCTCCGCCCGCTCTCGTGGCCGAGCTGCTCAAGCTCGGGCCCGCTCCGCTGGCGCTCTCGGGAGTCAGCCAGGACCTCACCGCTCCAAACGGAGCGCTCACAGGATCACCGTCATCGTGGGAAGCGGCGACGCTGTATCCGCTGCCGGTCAACTTCTGGACCCAGCTGCACTGTCTGCTGGCGGCCACCAAAGCGCCGCTCACCGTTGGCATCAACCTGCGCAGCGGACAGGCCTCGTGGGCGACCCAGCTCCTCGCTGCTGCGCAGACCGCCGCGGCCAACGGCGTCGACTTCTCTCTCGGCAATGAGCCAGACCTCTATGTGCTGCCGAACTACTCCTCCCTCGGCAAGCCGGTGACGATCGAAAACGTCGCGGCGGTGACGCTCTATCTGAAGCTCGTCAGCTCCTTGCGCCAGGCGCTGGGCGGCGTGCGGGTGGTCGGCCCGGAACTCGCGGGGCCGAGGCATTGGCGACGTCAGCTTCCACGGGTGATCTCGGAACTGCACCCACAGACGGTCGGGGTTCACCTATATCCGCTGAGCTCCTGCCAGAATCCCGGATCGCCGACGGTGCGGAAGCTGCTCTCGCCCCGCGCTGCCGACGCGCCGCGCAGCCTGGCCTGGGTCGTGGGGATCGCGAACGCCGGCGGCGTGCCGGCGATCATCTCGGAGGCGAACTCGGTCGCATGCGGCGGGACCTCGGGCGTCTCCGACAGCCCGGCGGCTGCCGTCTGGGCGGTTCGGTTCGTCATCAACGCCCTGAAGTCCGGCTTCCGCGAGGTCCGCTTTCACCTCAGCGGCGGGCCCTACGATCCCTTCATCGTCGCCGGCGCCGAGGTCATCGCGCGGCCCCTGGAGCGAGCCCTCACAGCGCTGAACCGGTGGCTACCCGTTGGCGCATCGCTGCGGACGCTCGCCGGCGTGAAGGGCGTGCTCGCGACCGTCGTGACGGGGGCGCCGGCAGGCCGACGCGTCATCTTCGACAACGAGCAGGGGAAGGCCCAGACGCTCGCCTTGCCCGCGTCCCACCCGTTGGCCGCCGAAGCGTACGGTCCCTCGCAGGCCGGTCCGCAGATCTTCAGGCTTCCCGCGCGGGCTGGTCGTGTGAAAATCAGGGTCCCGGGCAACTCGGTGGTGACGGTCACCTTCGGTTGAACTCAGCCGCCTGAGATCCACTCGGGCCGCGGCGCCTCACCGCGCCTGCGGCTCAACCGAAGGCTCGGCCGGCGAGCCGTTGCTGCTCTGCGCCGGTGCCGGCTCCGGCACGGCCTGCGCCTCGGCGAGCTTGTGTGCGCCGAAGGCACCGGCGGCGCCGAGCGCCAGCGCGGTGACCGCCCAAGCCGGGCCGGAGCGTTCGGTACCGAGCGCCGAGTCGACGGACGGCACGCCCGGACCGACCTCGACGAGCGTGGTGACGGCGGCGATCAGCACGACGTTGTACTCATAGCCGCCGTTGGCTACCCACGGGCCGTTCTTCAGGTGCACGCGATTGACCGCGGTCAGCATCGTCGCGATCAGGGCCGAGGCCGCCAACGGCGTCGCGAAGCCGAGAACGAGCGCGGCGCCGCCCCCTGCCTCGGCCACGCCCGAGGCCAGCGCGTTGCGTCGACCCGGACGCATCCCCAGCTGCTCGAAGAACTGACCCGTGCCCTCGAGCCCGTGGCCCCCGAACCACCCGAACAGCTTTTGGGTTCCGTGCCCGATGAAGAAGCCGCCGACGACGAGTCGCAGAAGCAGACGCCCGATGCTCATAGACGATCCTTTCGGTGGTGAGGTACCTCGATGCTAGATGTGCATCTAGGTTACGAGCGGGCGTTCCAAAGCCCGACCGGCCGGACGGACGGCGCTCAGGCCCTGCTCGCGACAGCCTGTCGGCGCGCGGAGAAGGTCGGAGGCTCCCGGGCCTCGACGTGGCGGACAAGCGCGCCGGTCTGACGCTCGATGCGCCTGACGAGGTCAGCGCGCATCCAGCGGGAGGTCGACGCCGGGAGCGTCGAGACGATTATCTCGTCGAACTCTGCCGGGCTCCAGACTTCGAGCACCGCAAGCAGCGGATCCGGGTCGCCCGCGCGACCGTACACCTCGAAGCCCGCTTCTCGCAGGCGCGCGGCCATCACCCGCACGGTGTCCTGCGCCTCGGCGTCCCGCCCCACCGGCACGAGCAGAGTGAAGCTCGCCGGCCCGCTGTCCAGGCGCGCCCGCAACGCCGCCTCGAGGCCGATGGAGAGGGCGGTGCGGTTGGCCACCACCAGGACGTTGCACTTGTAGGCCATAGCTCGCGGTCCCGTTCCGGACCGCCTGCTCCCGTCCGGCATCGAGTGCCATGCAGTCTCCCGGGCCGGCTCCCGCGTCGCTATGGACTCAGGGCCAAAGATCCGGCGGGCCCACTTGGACTCGCGGGCAAGAGCTCGACCACTCTTTACCGTCGGCCACCCGCAGCCGATTAAGAGGTGTGTCGCGGATCTCTCATGCCCCGTGCTCGCCGCCCGGGCATACGCGGGCCGCACGTCGGAGGTCTCGAGTTGTCGCGGCTGGGGACTGATCTCGCGGTCGTCGTCCGGCTGCCGGTCGCGCTCGCGGTCATCTATGGGGTCGCGATCGTCATCTGGTACGAGCTGCTGCGGCTGGCGCTGAAAAGCCGTTTCACGAAACGCCGCAGGCGCAAGGCAGAGCAGGATGAATTCGAGCGCTGGCGCCGAGGAGAAGCGGAGCTGGCCGAGAACCGGCGCATGGCCGCGGCGCAGGAAGCCGCCGAAGAGAACGAGCCGGATCCGGCACGACGGCACTACTACATCGCCCGCAGGACGGCGAGGGCCGAACGCGACGCGGCGGTCGCGACCGCCAACGAAGCCGTCCAGCAGGCAATCGAACGTATCGAACTGCGCCACCGTGAGATCGAGGCGGCGCTCGACCACGAAGAGGCCGAGCGCCTCGCCCGCCAGCAAGGAGAGACGGAAGGCCGCGACTGACCGCGAGGAAGCCGCTCGGGGGCGGCGGGATTTGAATCCACGCAACCTGGGTAACGCGTCTGTAACGGGCGTGTAGTTCCGCAGTTAGGGGTGGAATTTCACATGATGGGCAAGGGTCGAGGCACATATCAGCGTGCGATCGGCGCGGCGTCGTTGCTGGCCTTGGTGGTCGTCGCTCCCGCCGGGGGTGCGATCCCACCTGTCCCGACGTTGTCGGTCCCAATTCCGTCCGTTCCCAGACCCCCGGTCTTGATGGTGCCCGCTACACCCGTGCAGCTCGTGCCGCCCCCGGTGCGTACGCCTCCGGTGCTGAAACTCCCGCCGCCGCCAGCTCCCAAACTTCCGCCCGTTCCCCAACTTCCGCCGGTTCCCAAACTTCCGCCCGCCCCCAAACCTCCGCCGCTTCCCAAACTTCCGCCGCCTCCCAACGTGCCGCCGGCCCCCAAACTGCCGCCGGCCCCCAAACTGCCGCCGCCCCCTAAACCGCCGCCTCCGAACCCGCCGCCGGCTCCCAAAGCGCCGCTGATCACGCCGCCAGCCCCGCGCCTGCCGGGGCCGGTGGGGAGAGGGCCGAGCGTGCCGCGCGTGAGGCTACCGTCCGTACGCGTCCCGGCTCCCGTACCCCACCTTGGACCGCAGGGTCCCAGCGTGCCATCGATCGGCAGCCTCCCCGGTATCCAATCGGGCAGCTTGGGGACCCTCCGGTCGCCCGGGCGCACCGCCTCGGGCGCGATCAGGGGCTTGGCCCCCGCGGGCGGCAGGCCCGGCTCGGGCGGGGGCGCCCGCTCCGGGTCGCTCACCGGGAAAGGCGGTGGCTTCGTCGGCGTCGGAGGACCGGTGGCCACCAGCGCGTCCGCGTCCTCGGCAAGCGGCTACGGCCTGAGTCTCGCGACGTTGGAACAGTCGACCACGCGGGTCCTCTCGAGAGCGGACAGGGGTTCTCGTGAGCGCGCCGTGGAGACGCTCCTGATCGCCGCGGTTCGGCGCCTCGGAGGCTGCCTGCCGTACCTGCCGCGAGATGTTCGTCGCGTGCTCGAGCTCAGGGCGGGCATCAACGCGGTCGCCCCATTGACGCCGGGCGCGGTCGCCGAGCGCCTTCATCTCAAGCTGTCTCGCGTGTACCGCCTCGAGAGAGTCGGACTGGGCCGGCTGGTCCGTACCGCCCGGGTCCACGCCTGCGCGGCGGTCGCCGAACCGCCGCCCGAGGCGCCGACGATGAGCCTGTTCGGAGCGTTGCTCACCGAAGAACCTCCCGCGGGCGGAGTCAAGGGTGCGCGCTACTCCCAGGCCCCGCAGGAAGAACCGGCAGCGCCAGGGACGAGCCGCCCTTCAACCAGCGGGATCGTCTCGCCGCAGGCGGCGACGGGCTTTGCTCTCCTGCTGTTGCTCGCCGGGGTGGGAGCGGTCCTGCTCGTGGGCCTGTTGTTCGCCGACGGCGCTGCGCCCTGGCCGCCGAGTGGCGAGCGACGGTCGCGCTGGATCCACCATCACCCGTGGAACTGGCGTAAATGAGCCGCTGCTAGGCGCCCGGCGGGATGACGTAGACGCGCTCGTTCAGAAGCAGACGCCCGCTGCCGAACGCCTGCGCGGTGGGCGGGCGGTAAACGTCGATGTGCCGGCCGATGATCGCGCCGCCGGTGTCCTGTGCCACGAACCAACCTCCGCTGAGGTTGCGGTAGGCGGGAATATAGATCCGACTTCCGTGGGGGATCAACGCCGGATCGACGGCCACCGAGCGGTAGTAGCTCAACGGCAGCGATGAGCCCGGCAGGAACGTTGCCCCGCCGTAGTCGCCAACCCAGTGTCCGGTGCCGTTCGACCAGCCTCCCGCGGCCAGCGGATAGGTCACCCCGCCGGCACGGTTGCGCCAACCGCCGGAGCGCCATGCGGGCGCGCCCCGCGTCCAGCGCACGCCGCAGCGTGGCGGAACGGTCGTCCTGCCGCTCGCGTTTACCCACCCGACAGAGCCGAGGTTCGCGATGTGCATGTGCCGGCCAGCGAGATCGACGCCGTCACCCTCCATCGACACCCCGCTTGCCGAATACAGCCAGTCGACGCGATGACGGCTGCCGGCGCCTGGCGCGCGAACCGACTGGCCGTTGAACCAGCGCTCGGGGACCGGGTAGTACTCGGTGATGATCACCCCGCTGAGCCACTTCCGCCTGGTGATCTGGTGCTCGGGCGCCGCTCTCGGGTTGCATCCGGAGCTGGGGAGGGCGACTGGATCGGCGCGCTTGGCTGGTTTCGCAGGCGCCGGTGCAGCCACCGCTACGACCGTCGCGTGGCTGGCGGCAACCGTGGAGCCGCCGCCACAGCCCGCCAAAGCGAGCAGCGCCGACAGGGCCGATCCGCCGATCAGCGTGCGTCCGATCACACGCTGCGATGTTAGCCCGTGGCGACAGGGCCGGCGAGCGGCCAACGTACGCTGAAACCGTGTTCAGTACGCCGATGACGATGCCCGGGACGGTGGCGAGCTCGCACGTCGCCACGGCGGTGGCCCTGGTGCTGGCGCTCGCCTCGACGACAGTCGTGAGCCTCGCCTACCTGCGCGAGCACGACGCTGTCGGCGAGCTGGCGACGCTGTCCCTGAGACGCCCGCTCGACTCCGTTCGCCTGCTGCTCTCGAGCCCGGCATGGCTCCTGGGGTTCGGGATGGAGACGGCCGGGTTCGTGATGTACGTGATCGCGCTCGCGCTGGCCCCGCTGGCCTTGGTCCAGAGCGTTGCGGCAGGCGGCATCGGCATCCTCGCCGTCGCGTCGGCGCGCCTGGCGAAACGCCGGCTGACTCCACGGGAGACGGCCGGCGCGGCGGTCTCGGTCGCCGGACTGCTCTTCCTGTCGCTCTCGCTGATCGGCGGCAGCGATCAGAGCTCAGCCGGCTCGCTGGTGGAGATCGGGCTGTGGCTGGGGGGCACCTGCGCCGCCGCAGCGCTGGTTCTGACGGTCGGGCGAGCCGTCGTTGGCGCCGCGGCGGCGGACGGGATCGCCGGCGGTCTGCTGTTCTCCTGCGGGGACATCGCGACCAAGTTAGCGACGCATGGAGGCACTCGCACTGCGTTCGCGGCTGTGGCCATTCTGGGGTATGTGCTGGGTACGTCCCTGCTCCAGATCGGCTACCAGCGCGGCGCGGCACTGACGATCGCCGGGATCGCAACGCTGCTGACCAACGCGCTGCCGATCGCCGCCGGTCCAGTGCTCCTGGACGAGACGCCGCCCGGAGGAGTCCTCGGCGTTCTGCGCATCCTCGCCTTCGCCACCGTGATCGCGGGCGCCGTCCTGCTCGCTCGACCGGACGTCAGAGGGGCGAATCCGTCGGAGAGCCCCACGGACACCGGTTGACGGCTCGGAGGGCCGGGCGTCACCCGCTCTGCGCAGTCGTTGATTTCCGCGCCGTCAGCGGTGAGGGCTGACCGCAAACCAATCGAGTTTGAGCTCGGGAGCGCGCTCACAGACGCCCCGCACGACCGCGAGGACTACATCGCGGCCGGCCTCGTCGCGTTCGTCGCGCGTCATCGAGACCGGCGCGTCAGCCCGCCACGTCGCGTAGATCTGCTTGGACCCCTTGGTGAAGGACACGCCGTCGTGGCGCGACTCGAGGTGCTGCCAGAGGATGTCCAGGGCGTCGGCAGGTGCCGAGAAACCCGTGTGATGCGTGATCTTGAACTCCACCGACCAAGTCTATATCCCGGGTATGGACATCCATCGCCGCCGGTCCTTCGCATCGGCGACGCTCGAATAGATCTCGAACGAGTCGCTTTTTCCGATTTGGCTGCGGCAAAATTGGGTATTGAAGACCCGTGCAGACGAGCGCCGCGACCGCCAGAGCCGCCGTGCAAGAAGCCGCCGAGCGAAGTTTCGAGGCCTCCTACCCGGCTGTGGCCGACTCTGTTCCCGAGGCGCGGAGTGCCGTGAGCGCGTTTGCGGCGGAGGCCGGCATAGCGGATGCACGGCTCGAAAACATCCGGCTCGTCGTCTCAGAGGCCGTCAGCAACGCCGTCCTGCACGCTTACGACCCCGGCGACGTAGGTGAGATCCATGTCACCGCCGCGGTGGTCCCGGGCGAACTCTGGATCCTGATCGCCGACGAGGGACACGGCCTACGGGCCGAAGGCAGCGACAATCGCGGCCTTGGGCTCGGGCTCGGCTGGATGGCCCAGTTCAGCGATGGCATGACCCTGTTGACGCGCTCGTCGGGCGGCCTGGAGGTGCGGCTGCGCTTCGAGCTCTTCCAGGCGTGCACCGACGCCGACTCCTCAGCTGCGGGGGTCGCTGGCCTCGGCTAGCTGGCCGGCCTTGTCGCGCTTTTCGATGACGGCATAGCCGTGACGGACCTCGACGACGGTCTCGACCGCGTCGACCTCGTGCCCCGGAACCACGACGAAACGCCTAGGGGTAGAGCGGATTCGCTCGTACTCCCGCGGCGTCATGGAGATCAGCCGGCTGCAGTCCAGGCGCGCGCACTCACATCGGAACGCGGCGTCTGAGTCCTGCTCGCCGGGCCATTGCCCGCGCTCGATCGCCTCGTTGACCTCACGAAGGAGTCCCTCGTTCTCGGCTATGCGACGCTGAAGCTCCTCGTCCACTCCACGATCCTCCCACGCTTGGCATGCTGGCGGTCGCTGGGTCGGGATCTGCGCGGCGCGAGCCGGTTCGCGTCCGGTGGCGGCGTCGCATATCCTCGACGCTGAGCGTCGAAGGAGCCGGCGAAAGGAGTCGCGAGATGAGAAGGGGATCCTCCACAGGCTGGTCGGTGGCGATCGCGGTGCTCGCGGCCGTGCTCACGCCGCCAGCCGCCGTCGCGGCCGGTGCCGGTGGTTCGACCGGCACCTATGGCAGCGCGACCACAGGCATCGTGGCGCCCGCAGGAGGCTCGAACCTCGCTCCACAGAGCGCAGGCGCTGTCCGTGCGAGCCGTGGGACCCGCCGGATCCCCAGGACGATCGCGCCGGCCGCGGCCCCGAGCTCCCTGCCACAGGCGGCGGCCACGCCCGTTCAGGCAGCCCCGCCCGCCCTTGCAGTCAACTTCAACGGTGTCAGCAGCCGCGACAGCGGGCTGGCCAACTTCGGCACGGAGTTCGAGCCGCCCGACCAGGGACTCTGCGTCGGCAACGGCTTCGTCGTCGAGATGGTCAACTCCGCCTACACGGTCTACGACACTTCGGGCAGGACAGTCGCGGGACCGTTCCAGGTGAACGGCCCCTTCAACGAAGGTCTGAGCGAATTCACCAGCGATCCGCGCTGCTACTTCGACCAGGCCACGCATACGTGGTTCGCAACGATCCTCACGATCAATCCCGAAGAAACCGCCTCCACCATCGACATCGCCGTCAACCCATCGCGCGATCCGACGACGCAATGGTCGGTCTACAGGATCAACACCACCGACGTCGGCCGGGGAACGGGCCCTAAGCATCCCGGCTGCCCGTGTCTCGGCGACCAGCCAACGCTCGGCATCGATGCTCAGAACCTGTACGTCACGACGAATGAGTTCGGGCTGGCGAGCGAAAGCTTCAACGGCGCGCAGATCTATGCGTTCGCCAAGAAGGACCTTGTCTCGCTCAGCCCGGTGCACTTCGTGCACTTCGACAAGCTCGCGATCGCGGGCGCTCCCGCCAGCTCCGTTCAGCCCGCGCTGACGACGGGCGTCGGGTCCGCCGAGTACTTCCTCAGCTCGATCGATCCCACGCTCACGTTCGACCAGCGGATCGGCGTCTGGGCGATCACCGAACGCGACGTGGTGGCCAAAGGAGGCGTCCCGAGGCTCTCGAGCGTCGTCGTCTCCTCGGAGGCCTTCGGGACACCGCCGTTCGCTCAGCAGAAGGGCGGTGCGAGCGCGCTCGAACCGGGCGACGATCGCATGCAACAGGTGCAGTTTGCGGGCGGAGCCGTGTGGGGCGAGCTCGACACGTCGCTCGCGATCACCGGCGATCCGACGGCCCGCGCCGCCGCCGCCTGGTTCGAGATCAAGCCGGCGATCGCGGCCGGTTCCCTCTCCGCGGCCCACATCAGGCGACAGGGCTATGTCGCGGTCGCCGGCAACTACGTTCTGTACCCGGCGCTCCAGGTCGCGGCGTCGGGGGGAGCAGCGATGGTGATGACGATCAGCGGCGCCAAGCGCTTCCCAAGTGCGGCCTACGCGACGCTTGCGCCGGGCGCTGGCTCGTTCGGGCCGGTGACGGTCGCCGCCGCGGGGACGAGCGCATACGACCCGGAAGGGACTCGCTGGGGCGACTATTCCTGGGCCGTGAGGGACCCCTCGGGGTCCTCGGTGTGGCTCGCGACGGAGTACGTCCCGCCGCGCAAGAGCCAAACGGCCGATCGAGCCCGAAACTGGGGAACGCGGGTCCTGGACGTCCCCGGCCCGTAGCGGTCTAAAGAAAAATGGTGTTTACTCCCTGCCAAATCGGGTACCACGAGGGTGTTCGGGGGACAAGTTCGGGGAGGGGATGTGCCGCACGGGGATGGAGAGGGTCGGTGTCTGCTTGACGAAAACGGGCGGGCGAAGCATTGGCGTGTCTCCGCGCCCCTCGCCCCCGCGAAGCTGTCGACGGCGCTGCGAGCCTCTCTAATCGCGCTGATTGCGCTCGTCGGTTGGCTCGCGCCCAGCGCCGAGGGTCTCGCCGCGACGGGCTCTCCGGTGAGCGCGATTGCGCCGAGCGTCTCCGGAGTCGCACGCGACGGAAGCACGCTGAACTCGAGCACGGGGCGCTGGGCCGGCCTGAAGCCGGTCGCGCTCGCATCGCAGTGGATGCGCTGCAACGGTTCGGGCGAAGGTTGCGCGAAGATCGGTTCGGCGACGAAGTCGGCCTACAAGGCAACGCCGGAAGACATCGGGCGCACCCTGCGCGTCGTCGTCACTGCGACGAACGCCGACGGCAGCGCGACGGCGGCGTCTGGGGCGACTGGCATGGTCGTGGCGCTTCGGCCTGTCAAAGGCACGCGCCCGAAGGTCTCCGGCACCGCCCAGGACGGCCAGCTCCTAACCGCCGCGCCGGGCACCTGGCGGGGTACGCCGCCAATCACCTTCAGCTACCGCTGGGAGTCGTGTGTGCGCGGCGGCTGCTCGACGATCCTCGGCGCGACCGCGCAGACCTACCGGGCGGGTACCGAACAGATCGCTCGAAAGATCCGGGCGGTCGTCACGGCGACCAACACAGCCGGATCCGCGACGGCCGCCACGCCGGCGACGCAGAAGGTCGTCGCGGGGCCGCCCGTCAACGTCGGCGCGCCAATGGTCTCCGGGACCCCGATCGTGGGGCAGGTGCTGACGGCGAGCACGGGGTCATGGGCCGGGACGCCACCGTTCACCTACGCCTACAGGTGGCAGAGCTGTCCGATCCTAAGCGGCGAATGCGGCGACATCGCCGGAGCGAGCGGGTCCACATACACGGTCGGCCCACTCGACGTCGGCAACGCCCTGCGCGTGATCGTCACGGCCTCGAACAAACTCGGGTCAGCCCCGGCGACCTCGGCGAGCAGCAGCCTCGTCGGTGCAGTGTTGCCGAGTAACAGTGTGCCGCCGTCGATCTCGGGCGTGTTGAAGGATGGGCAGCTGCTGTCCGCCGTGGCCGGGACGTGGTCGGGTACGCCGCCGATCTCGTATGGCTATCAGTGGCAGGTGTGCAACGCGACCGGCGGAGAATGCAAAGACATAGCGGAAGCTGTCGAATCGACGTTGAAACTGTCGCCGACTCTGGTCGGTTCGACGGTGAGGGTGGTTGTCACGGCGACGAATGGCGCGGGTTCGGTCCCGTTGGCGTCGGCTGCGACGAGCGTCGTGGGTGCGCTCTTGCCGAGCAATAGTGTCGCGCCGTCGGTGTCGGGCGTGTTGAAGGATGGTCAGCTCTTGTCGGCGGTGGCGGGCACGTGGTCGGGGACGCCGCCGATCTCGTATGGCTACCAGTGGCAGGTGTGCAACGCGACGGGCGGGGAATGCAAAGACATTGCGGAAGCGACGGACTCAGCATTGAAACTGTCGCCGACTCTGGTCGGCTCGACGGTGAGGGTGATTGTGACGGCGACGAACGGCGGAGGTTCGGTTCCGTTGGCGTCAGCTGCGACGAGTCTCGTGGGTGCGCTGTTGCCGAGCAATAGTGTCCCGCCGTCGATCTCGGGCGTGTTGAAGGATGGTCAGCTGCTGTCCGCCGTGACTGGGACGTGGTCGGGTACGCCGCCGATCTCATATGGCTATCAGTGGCAGGCGTGCAACGCGACGGGCGGGGAATGCAAAGACATCGCGGAAGCTGTCGAATCGACGTTGAAACTGTCACCGGGCTTCGTTGGTTCGACGTTGCGGGTGGTTGTGACGGCGACGAATGGTGGGGGTTCGGTGCCGTTGGCGTCAGCGGCGACGAGCGTCGTGGGTGCGCTGTTGCCGAGTAACAGTGTGCCGCCGTCGATCTCGGGCGTGTTGAAGGATGGTCAGCTGCTGTCCGCCGTGACTGGGACGTGGTCGGGTACGCCGCCGATCTCATATGGCTATCAGTGGCAGG
>DASZIU010000040.1:0-3848 GCA_035948815.1 Solirubrobacteraceae bacterium
CCACGCAGATCCGGGCTTCACGCTCCGGGTTTACCGTCATTCGATGCGCCGTGACGACAAGTCACGGGAGCAGCTACGGACGCTCGTCGGGGCGGTTGAAATGGCACCAATTGGCACCACGGCGCAAAATGAGGGTGCGACAGGCCAAGCGAGGGCGATAGGGAACCAGCGAAAGTGGCCGGTTAGCAGGCTGTCTCTCTCATGGGCCCGCCTGGACTCGAACCAGGGACCTACCGATTATGAGTCGGCAGCTCTGACCAACTGAGCTACGGGCCCGCTCACAGCCCGGCGTGCGGGCCGCGACGCGGCAGACGCTACCAGCGTGATATGGAATGCTCCGGCGCGCCGCCTCGCCTGACCGGCGGCCATCGAGGTCAACCGACAGAGGGAGCGGCGGATGTCAGCAGGGCGTGCAGCGATCGTCACAGGAGCATCGAGCGGGATCGGCCTGGCCATCGCCAGGGTGCTGCTCGACGAGGGATATGGGATCACCATGGCCGCGCGGCGGCCGGAGAAGCTCGAAGCCGCCGTCAACGGCCTGGCGGACGCCGGCTTCGAGGAGATCGAGTCCGTCGCCGCGAACGTCGCGGACGAGTCCGAGGTCCAGAAGGTCGTCGCGGCGCACCGGGACCGCTTCGGGCGGCTCGACGTGCTCGTCAACAACGCCGGCGTGGGCATCGGGGCGACGGTTGCGGAGATCGAAACGAAGCGCCTGGACATGCAGCTCAACATCAACCTGCGCTCGATCATCCTCTTCTACCGCGAATGCGTGTCGATGCTTCGCGAGGCGGCGGCCGAGCACAAGAGCGCGCTCGTGGTCAACACAGCCTCGATCTCCGGCAAGCGGGGCGAGGCATGGCTCTCGGTGTACTCGGCAACGAAGCACGGGGTCGTCGGCTGGACCGAAGCGATGAACAAGGAACTCGGGGCCGACGGGATCAAGTCGACCGCGCTCTGCCCCGCGTTCGTCGACACGCCGATGACCGACTTCATCAAGGGGCAGGTCGCAGCCGAGGACATGATCCGTCCAGAGGACGTCGCCGAGGCGGTGCGCTACATGCTGAAGGTCTCCCCCGCCTGCGTGATCCCGGAGATGATGTTCGTGCGCCCGGGAGAGGCGCTGTAGACCACGAGCGCTGCAGGCCGAGCGCTCGGCGG
Source organism: Solirubrobacteraceae bacterium (assembly GCA_035948815.1). GTDB lineage: Bacteria > Actinomycetota > Thermoleophilia > Solirubrobacterales > Solirubrobacteraceae > Palsa-744. The sequence goes on from DASZIU010000040.1 coordinate 1,159, forward strand.
TCAGGCTGAGGCGAGCTGCCCGGCCGGCCGGGCAGGGGCGCGTCCGGGGAGGCGCGGCTTCGAGCCGCCGGTGATGCGCCGCGCGCGGATCTCTCCTCGAGGGTCCGCCGCATCGGGCAGACCGCGGCGTTCTCTGAGGCGGCGGCCTCTGAGCTCGTGGTGCTCCTTGATCGCGAGATCGAGCTCCAGGCCCGTCACGCTCATCAGGCTGTCCTCGAGCTGCGTGGTGAGAATGCAAATCTCACGTGGCGTCGCCTCTCGAGCCTTCCCGCCGACCCGCGTGAAGCGGTCCCACGATCGCGCGAAGGAGATGAAGTCGGTGCGTCCGCCGCGCCGATGCGCGGCCAGCATCGGACAGGTGCCGCCCTGACCGTCGACGTAGGCGCCGGTGATCATCCGCTCGTCCTCGCGGATGGCGTCGAGCATCGCCGCGCGAGTCGCGACTGGCATGCAGTCGATCGCGAGGCGTAGGCGCTCGATGGGGCTGCTTTGGCGGCGTGGCTTTCGCATAGGCTGTGCGCGCCGGCCGGCGCTGCGCGCCTCCCGGCCGGATGCGCGCCAAGCGTAGGACGCTCGTCTGCGCCCCGCAACGAATTCCCCCCGCTGAAAGGAAACTTGCACATGAAGCTCGGCGTGCACATCGGCTACTGGGGTCTCGGCCTGACCTCCGAGGACCAGCTCAACATCGTCCAGGAGGCCGAGCGCCTGGGCTACGACTCGGTGTGGGCCGCGGAGGCCTATGGCTCGGACACGGCGACCGTCCTCGGGTGGCTGGCGGGGCAGACATCCAAGATCCGGCTCGGATCGGGCATCTTTCAGATGCCGGCCCGCTCCCCCGCTATGACCGCGATGACGGCCGCGACGATCGATCAACTCTCCGGCGGGCGGATGATCCTCGGCATCGGCTCCTCGGGCCCGCAGGTCGCCGAGGGCTGGCACGGGCAGCGCTTCGCCAAACAGCTTCAGCGCACGCGCGAGTACGTCGCGGTCGTGCGCATGGCGCTCGCTCGCGAACGCGTCGAATTCCACGGCGAGACGCTCGAGCTGCCCCTTCCCGACGGCCCCGGCAAGGCTCTGAAGCTCACCATCTCCCCCGTCCAGGAGCGGATCCCAATCTACATCGCCGCGATCGGCCCGAAGAACACGGCGCTCGCCGGCGAGATCGCCGATGGATGGATACCGACGCTGTTCTCACCCGAGCACGTCTCCGAGCTGCGCCCGCTGCTCGAGGAGGGCGCCGCGCGCTCAGGCAAATCCCTAGCGGGCTTCGACATCGCGCCGACGGTCAACGTGTTCGTCACCGACGACCTCGAGGCGGCGCGCAACGCGATGCGACCGTTCATCGCGCTTTACGTTGGCGGCATGGGCTCGCGTCAGCAGAACTTCTACAACCAGGTCGTCCAGCGCTACGGCTACGAGGCCGAGGCCAAGCAGATCCAGGACCTCTACCTCGAAGGCAAGCGCGATGAGGCGATGGCCGCGATACCCGACACCCTGATCGACACCGTCTCCCTGTGCGGCCCCCCGGATGTCGTCCGCGAGCGTCTGGCCGTCTACCGCGACGCGGGCGTCGGGACCCTCGGCGTCACGCCGACCGCGTTCACCGCCGAGGAGCGCCTGCAGCAGCTGCGTCTCGTGGCGGAGCTCGCAGCCTGATCCGGCGCCGTGCACGACACGCCACCTCGGCGCAGGCGCGTGCTCCTGGGGGCCTTCGGCGACCCCGGCCACGCCTTTCCGATGATCGCCCTCGGCCGTGCGCTGGCCGCGCGCGGCCACGACGTCACGCTCCAGACCTGGCGGCGATGGCAGAGCGCCGTCGAGGCCGAGGGCCTGACGTTCGCCCCTGCGCCTGAGTACCAGGTCTTTCCGCAGGGCCCCGAGCCGCTCGACTTCTATGAGGCGGTCGTACACGCGACCGCCGACACGGTCCCTCTCGTCCGCGAGCTGCGCCCTGAAGTGACCGTCGCGGACATCCTCACGCTCGCCCCGGCGCTCGCCGCGGAGCTGTGCGACGTGCCGTGCGCGACGCTGATCCCCCACGTCTATCCCGACGGCGAACCCCACTTCCCGATCTACTCGCTGGGCGCACGCCTGCCGCGAACGCGGACGGGGCGCTGGATCTGGCGCCACGCCCAGACCCCGGTCCGGCGTGGTCTCGAGCTCGGCCGCAGCGAGCTCAACAACACGCGTGCGCGACTCGGGCTCCCGCCGCTCGCGTACGTGCACAACGGCATCAGCCGCCAGCTTGCCCTCGTCGCGACGTTCCCCCAACTTGAGTATCCGCGGAGGTGGCCTCAGCACGTGCGAGTCGTCGGCCCGCTCATGTGGGAGCCGCCGGCGGAGGAAGTCGAACTGCCGCCTGGTGAGGAGCCGCTCGTCCTCATCGCCCCGTCCACCGCGCAGGACGCCGAGCACACGATGCTCACGGCGGGCCTGCGCGGGCTGGCCGACGCGCCCGTGCGCGTGCTCGCGACCTGGAACCGGCGCCTTCCACCACGCCCGCTTCCGGTGCCGGCGAACGCCCGCGTGGTCGAGTGGGTCTCCTACTCGCGCACCATGCCCAAGTGCGACGTCGTCATCTGCCACGCCGGACACGGCACGCTCGTGCGCGCGCTCGCATCCGGCTGCGCGGTCGTGGCGTGCCCCGCGGTGGGCGACATGAACGAGAACGCGGCTCGAGTGGACTGGGC
>DASZIU010000041.1:0-2884 GCA_035948815.1 Solirubrobacteraceae bacterium
ACGGCCCGTCTCGAGGAAGCTCAGGTGACGAGAGGAGACGCCGGCGTTGAGCGAGAGCTCGAGCTGGCTGAGGCTGCGCCGGCGCCGCCAGGCGCGGAGCATCTCGCCGATCGGAGCGGAGGCGGCCGCGACTGCCACCGGACAAAGCTATCTCGGCGTTCGTGGCTGGGCGATTACCTCCCGGGTAACGCCCTAGGCGACGAGCTCCTCGCGCGGCGCGGCCGTCGCTGAGCCGCCCCGCGAGAAGACGATCGCCTCATCCTCGATCGGGCCGTACCTGAGGCTGAAGATGTCCAGTGCGTAGTTCTGGTAGAGGCGCCAGGGCGCGTTGGTGCCCTGCCGCGGGAATTTGTCGAGCGCGCGCGTGACGTAGCCGGATGAGAAGTCGATGAAGGGCTGGTCGCCCATCGAGTCCTCCCGCTCTCGCGGCCTGCATTCCTCATAACCCCGCGCGTCCATGTGGTTGAGCAGGCGGCAGACGTATTCGCAGGTGAGGTCTGCTTTGAGCGTCCACGACGCGTTGGTGTAGCCGAACGCGAGCGCCATGTTGGGGATCCCGCTCAGCATCATCCCCTTGTAGGTGATCGTCTCGGGGATCGCCACCTCGCGGCCGTCGACGGCGATCTCGATGCCGCCCAGGGCAAGCATGTTCAGCCCGGTGGCGGTGACGATCACATCGGCCTCCAGCTCGTGGCCGGAGGCGAGGCGGATGCCCTTCTCGGTGAACGTCTCGATCTCGTCGGTCACGATCGAGGCGCGGCCCTGCGCGATCGCCTCGAAGAGGTCGCCGTCGGGCACCAGGCAGAGGCGTTGGTCCCAGGGTCCGTAGCGGGGTTTGAAGTGGGTGTCGACGTCGAAACCGGCGGGCAACCGCTTTTCGAGGCCTTTGCGGATCATCGCCTTCGCGAGCGCCGGCCTGCGACGGCTGAGCTGGAAGCTGAGCATCGTCAGCGCGACGTTCTTCCATCGCACCGCCGAGTAGGCGAGTTTCGGCGGAAGGATCCGCCGCAGCAGCTTCGCGATCGGGTCTTCGGCCGGCAGCGAGATGACGTAGCTGGGCGAGCGCTGCAGCATCGTCACGTGGGCGGCCTCCCTCGCCATCGCCGGCACGAGCGTGACGGCCGTGGCGCCACTGCCGATCACGATCGCCCGCCGGTCGCGGTAGTCCATCTCCTCGGGCCAGTGCTGCGGGTGCACGATCTCGCCCTGGAAGCGCTCGCTGCCCCGGAACTCCGGCGTGTAGCCCTCGTCGTAGCGGTAGTAGCCGCTGCACATCATCAGGAAGCCGCATGTGATCCGGACGGTCTCCCCCGTGTCGCTGCGGTGCGCCTCGACGCCCCAGCTGGCTTCCTCGCTCGACCATTCGACTCGCGTGACGCGGTGGTTGAAGCGGATCTTCTCCTCGATCCCGTTCTCTGCTGCGGTCTCGCGCACGTAGCTGAGGATCGAGGATCCGTCGGCTATCGACTTGGCGTCCCGCCATGGCTTGAAGCTGTAGCCGAGCGTGTACATGTCGGAGTCCGAGCGGATCCCCGGATAGCGGAACAGCGACCAGGTTCCACCGATGCACTCGCGTGCCTCGAAGATCGCGAAGCTGCGGCCGGGACAGTTGGCCTGCAGGTGGTAGGCCGCGCCGACGCCCGACAGTCCGGCGCCGACGATGAGCACGTCGAAGTGCTCGGGCTCTGTCAAAGCCATGGCGCCAGTCTACGGGAGGGCCGAAGGGCGTCGGGTGTCGTTCGTCACTCAGTCCCCGGCCAGCGGGTCGAACCCGGCGAGGCGGTCGATCACGGGCGGACCGATCAGGTGCGACCGAGAGCGCGCGCCCGCTTCAGCCCGCGTCGCGCCATGAGCCCGTTGGCCAGCAGCACGATCGTCTTGTTCGCCGGTGCGCGGAAGCCGCGCTCGGTATGGGGTGCGTAGATCCCGTCCGCCAGCCAGCCGGTGTGCTGACGGACCTCCAGTCCGACGAGCTGGGGCTCGTAGCGATGGGCGAGCATGCTGGCGCGGCGTCCGCCAGCGGGCAACGGGCCCGTCAGCGCGATGCCGGCGGCGTCGGCGGCGCGGACTTCGACCGGCGCCACGACGGGGAAGCCCTCCGCGTCGAGGTAGCCGAGCAGGGTGTGCGGCAGCTTCCGCATGCGCGCGGCCGCGCCGACGGCGTCCACCCGCGGCGCCGTTCCGTTCTTGGGAGGCGCCTGTGAGTCGGGGACGCCGAGCGGTCGCACCCTGCCGACGACGGTCGGCTCGCCGGCGCAGCCGAGGTCGTGCCAGCCGGCGACCCGCTCGACGGCGACGGTCACGACCACGCGGTCGCCGTAGTAGGCGCTCAGCCAGCGGTCCCAGAAGATTCCGCGCCGGGGGCTGCCCATGAAGCGGGTCGAGGCGGGGCCGACGCGGCTCTCGAGCAGCTCGCGGTCTGGATGGGAGTCATAGCTGGCGCTGCCCTGGACGAGCACGAAGCGCGGCTGCGAGGCGAAGCCGTGCTCGCGTGCGTGGAAGGCGAGCGCGACTCGCGGGTTCTCCCTGATCCTGTCGAGCTTGCGTCCGAAGCCGAGCGAGGTCGTGAAGCCGACGGTGCCCGCCGCCCGGTCTCGCAGTCCGATCGGGGCGACCGGCGTAAGCACCGCTCCCCCGGCGGGGGTCGCGTAGGCCAGCGCGGCGGTCAGGTCGCCGCCGATGATCTCGTCATCGAGGTCGGACCACACGATCGCGACCATACTAGGCTCCACGGTCAAGCGGCCAGAGGGAGGAACGATGAGCGAAGTGGTGCAGTGCGAGGTGCGCGACGGGGTGGCGCTGATCACGCTCAACAGGCCCGAGCGGCTGAACGCTTGGACCGGTGAGATGGAGCGCGCCTACTTCGGCACGCTCGAGGAGTGCG
>DASZIU010000042.1:0-9798 GCA_035948815.1 Solirubrobacteraceae bacterium
CGGCGACGACCGCCTTCTCGCGCGCCGGCAGCGACATGCGGGCGCTCGCCGCGAGCTCGGGGTGGGCCTCGATGCGGACCAGCAGCCTCCTGTAGATGCCGGCCATCGCCAGCACGCAGGCCGCGCTCGAACCACTCCTGCGCGCGGTCGGCCTCGAAGCGCATCAGCTCGTAAAGCCTCTGCGACGGCGGCTGCGCGCCTGGAGCCGACCCCGACCCGTTTCGGGTCACCGCGGCGAGCACGGCCGGCGCACCGGCCAGCGAGCTCTGCTCGTCGATCAGGTGAAAGCGCCGCAGATCCTCGCCCGGTAGATAGACGCGCCCGTTCTCGGCGTCCTCGCGGAGGTCGCGCAGGATGTTGGTCAGCTGCAGGGCGACGCCGAGATCGTCCGCCAGCGCTTCGGCTACCTCGCGCTCGCCCCGGGCGCCGCCGGACATGTCGAAGATCGCCAGGCACACGCGGCCGATCGCCCCGGCGACCCGCCGGCAGTAGAGGACGAGGTCGCCGAAGCTCTCGTAGCGGACGCTGCGAACGTCCATGCGCACGCCCTCGATCAGCTCGCCGAGCGCCCCGGGCGGCAGCGGGAAGCGCTCGTAGGCGTCGGCGAGCGCGACCATCACCTGGTCGCCGCCCGCCGCCGTACGGGTCCGCTCCAGTGCCTGCAGCGCCGAGGCCTGAGCGTCGAGACGGCGGAGCTTCTGCTCGCGCGCGAGCGGCCCGTCGCCGATGTCGTCGACGCGCCGCGCGAAGGCGTAGACGGCGCACATCGCCCTGCGCTGGTCACGGGCGAGCAGGCGGATCCCGTAGTAGAAGTTCGCCGCCGCGGTCCGCGTGACCGTCTCGCAGTAGTCGTATGCATCCTCGACCTCCGGCGCCCGGCCCTCCGCGGGCGCTCGCAACGGGAGCAGACGTGCCAGCGCCCTCGTCCTTCCCCAGGCGCCCGCCCGCGGCGGGCCCTGAAGGACGTCATAGCCGCTGCGCTCGATCGCATCGAGCGCCGCATGGCCGCCGGCGACGAAGCCTGCGAGCGCGAGCCTCGCGCGGCCGTGGACCTGTGCGAGCAGCGGAGTCCCCTCCCCGAGTAGGCCGCGGGCGCGCGCGACCTCGAAGGCGATCACCTGGCGCAGCGGCTCGGCGGCGTGGGGCTCCGCGATTTCCTCGACCGTGGCGCCGAAGCGCTCGAGGTCCTCGGAAGGCAGGTAGACGCGCCCGCGCGCGAAGTCCTCGGCGACATCCTGGCAGTGCTCGACGAGCTGAAGGGCGGTGCAGATGGAGTCCGAGAGCGCGATCCGCTCGGGGGTGGCGATCTCGAGGACCCGCAGCACGAGCTCCCCGACCGGATCGGCGGACAGCGCGCAGTAGGCGCGCAGCTGCGCCCAGGTCGCGTAGCGGCTCTCCCGCTGGTCGACGCGATTGGCCTCGATCAGCCGCAGGAAGGGCTCGCGCGGCAGGGAGAACTCGAGCAGGGTGGGCGTCAGGCTCGCCATCAGCGGGTGCGTGGCGCGGCCTTCGTACGCGAGCTCGAGCTCTGCCTGGAGCCAGTCCAGCGCCTGCAGGCGATCGCCGCCGACGGAGTCGCCGAGCTCATCGACGAGCCTGGCGAAGCCGTAGAGGGCGAGCAGATGCGAGCGGGCGCGGCTCGGCAGCAGGCGGCTCGCGACGGGGAAGTTCTCCGTGCGCGCGCGGGCCATCACCGCGTCGGCGGCGGGGGCGCCGATCGGGGCCTCGGCCGTCCGCATCACCCCTTCTGCTCTGCGAGGTCCCCCGATAGCGGATCCGCGGCGCTGTCCGAGCTCGCTGCCAGGCAGCGGCCGAGCGCCATGATCGGGAACGTCAGGCGGTACAGGTGGTAGTTGATGTAGTAGTCCGACGGGAAGCCGGTGCCGGTGTACTCGGGCTCGTCCCAGCCGCCATCGGGGCGCTGCGTCGCGAGCAGCCAGGCGACCCCGCGATCGACCGCCGGCGAGTGCTCGCCCGCGGCGTGCAACGCCAGCAGCGCCCACGCCGTCTGCGAGGCGGTGCTCGCTCCGCGCCCGATCCACCGCGGGTCGTCGTAGGAGCGCGGGTCCTCCCCCCAGCCGCCGTCCTCGTTCTGGATCCGCTCGAGCCAGGCGACCGCCTGGCGGATGCATTTGCGCGAGGGATCGACGCCGGCGGCGATCAAGGCCGGGATCGCCGCTCCCGTGCCGTAGATGTGGTTCACGCCCCAGCGGCCGAACCACGAGCCGTCGGCCTCCTGGCGGTCGATCAGCCACTGCATGCCGCGCCGCGCCTCGACGCTGTCTGCGAGGCCGAGCTGGGCGAGCATCTCGACGGCGTGCGCGGTGACGTCGGCGCTGGGCTCGTCGATCACCTCGCCGAAGTCGAGGAACGGAAGTTCGCGCACGAGCACGCGGGTGTTCTCGGCGTCGAAGGCTCCCCAGCCTCCGTCCGAGCTCTGCATGCCCTTGACCCACGCCAGCGCCCGGGCGATCGGCCCTTCCAGCTCGGATTGGCTCGCGGCGGGCCCGTGCACGCGGCCGTTGGACGCGGAGCCGTTGGAGGTCGGGGCGCCCGCGGGCGGATCGGCGCGTTCCACACGCAGCAGCGCGAGCACGACCTCGGCCGTGTCGTCGACGTCCGGATAGTTGACGTTGGCGAACTCGAACGCCCAGCCGCCGGGCTCGAGCCCCGGCCTCGCGACCGCCCAGTCTCCGGACACGGTCACCTCCTCGGCGAGCAGCCAGCGCGCGGCGCGGCCCATCGCGGGATGGTGGCGCTCGACGCCCGCGTCGCTCAGCGCGATCATCGCCAGAGCCGTGTCCCAGACGGGTGACTGGCAGGCTTCAAGGCGCCGGCTCGGACCCGCAGGCGCCCCCACGCCGCGCGAGTCATCCTCGTCCTCGACCATGAAGGCGTCGAGCCCTTCGAGGCCGCGTCGCATCACCGGGTGCTCCAGCGCATAGCCCCCCAGGTGCAGCGCGATCAGCGAGTAGACCCAAGGCGGCTGGATCCCGCCCCACGAGCCGTCCGCCTCCTGGCGCCGGACGATCCAGCGCTCGGCGCGCCCGAGCGCGAGACGACGCAGCGGCGGCAGCGGGCGCCGCTCGTAGGCGCGCAGCGCGCGATCGAGCGTGGACAGCCACCTCGCGCGGCGCCGAGCCGGAACGCGATCGCGCGTTCCCTCCCCCCCGCGCTCGGCCTGCAGCTCCTGCAGAGCGAACGGCAGCGGGCGCACCGGACGGTGAGCTTTGACGAGCGAGAGCGCGACGATCGTCTGGCGCGCCCAGCAGGCGAAGTCGTAGACGTTCAGCGGGAACCACGAGGGCAGGAGGATGGCCTCGGGGGGAAGCGCCGGCACTCGATCCCACGACCACAGGCCGAAGAGCGCGAGCCAAAGGTGCGTGAAGACGCGGGCGCCGTCCAGGCCCCCCTCCCCCCTGATGAACTCGGCGGCCGCCAGCATGTGCTCGGCCTCGGGCGGATCGCCCGCGAGCCGCAGGGCCCAATAGGCCTCGATCGTCGTCGAGACGTCCCCAGGCGCGCCGTGGAAGTTGGCCCAGGTACCGTCAGGCCGCTGCTGCGAGCGGATCCAGGCCGCCGATCGTTCGGTCTCGTCGGCCCTGCGGATGCCCAGGAACTCGCGCAGGAGCATGTCCTCGGCATCCATCGTGACGTTCGTCTGGAGCTCTCCGCGCCACCATCCGGCGTCGTCCTGGAGCGAGAGCAGGTGCTCGCACGCGAGCTCCAGCCCCACTCGCGCCTCGCTGGATGTGTCGACGGTCGAGCACGCCATGATGGGAAAGCTAGATCTTTTTGGTCATTGACGACATTTGCACCACCTCCGCAGAGGGCCGCGCTCCTGCGCAGCACAGCAGAAGCTGCGGCGGAACCAGCACCTCCGGGTGCGCCAGGGTGATCACGTGTCGGCGCAGCGTGGCCTCCGAGACGAACCGCGCAACGGGCGAGACGAAGCGATAGACGATCAGCCCGTCGATGTTCCGCCTTTCCAGCAGATGGAACCCGGCGGCGGGTGCGCTGCCGGCCGAGGAGCGCAGCGGCGCGTAGCCGGTCTCGTCGATCTCGCTGACGAGCACCGAGCGTCCGCGGGGGAGGTTCCGTAGCGGCGGCAGGTAGTACTCGAGCGGCGCGCCGCCGAGCTCGACCGAGGTGATCACGCGGGCGCGGGGGCCCGAGCGCAGCGCGCTCGCCACGCCGCGCCAGTTGCCTCGCTGTAGGCGCGGGCTCAGGTTGACGTCGAGCGAGAGCGCGAGGAACGCGAGCACGAGCATCGCCCCGAGCGCGGCGCCTGCCCGACCCGTGCCCGGCCAGGCCAGCAGGGCTGCTATCAGCGCGGTCACCGGAATCATCGCGGCGACCAGGTTCCGGGGCGCGAGGTAGTCCGCGCCGAAGGCGGCCAGGACGATCGGGGCAAGGACGCCACTGGCCGCGATCGAGAGCACGATCACCAGGCGCCGGCGGCGGGCTGGATCCTCGCGTCTCTCCGGGGAGTCGCCCATGGCCCGGACCGGCGCTCCCGGCTCGAGCATCCGCCGCACCCCCACGCCGATGCCGGCGAGGACGAGGACCGCGACGAGCAGCTCGACGCCATGCCCGAGCGGAGCCGCCGAGTATCCGGTCAGGTAGTACTGCGGAATCGCCTGAAGCCGTTCGGAGAGCGGCCACCGTCCGATCCACTGGGTGCCGTGGCCGCCCTGCGCGAGCACGAGCGGCAGCAGGGCGAGACCTGCCAGCGCGATGGCCGTGACCGCCGGCAGCGCCGCGCGTCGCGTCGTGCGCTCGGCCAGCATCCAGATCACCATCGGCGCGAGCAGGAAGAGCGCGAAGTAGTGAGTGGCCAGCGCCAGCGCGCCGGTGAGCGCGAACGCGGCCATATTGGCCGGCGTCGGCTCTCGCAGCGCACGCAGGAAGCAGAGCAGCGCGAGCGCGACCATGAGCACGAACAGCCCGTACACCCGAGCCTCCTGCGAGTACCAGATGAACAACGGGTTGACCGCGACCAGCGCCGCCGTGATCAGCGCGGCCCGCCGCCCGCCCAGCTCGCGCCCGATCGCCCACGCCACCGGGACGGTCGCGACTCCCGCGAGCGCCGAGGGGATCCGGAGCGCGACCTCGCCGCTGCCGAGCAGGCGATAGTCGACCCACTCGACCAGGTACCAGAGCGGCGGCGAGTTCTCGCTGTGGACCATCGCTCGCAGCGTCGCTCCGAGGCCGGGGTGCAGCACGTGAACGGGCGTGTAGGCCTCGTCGTACCAGAAGCTCTGAAGTCCGAGCGTCGAGAAGCGAAGCGCGGCGGCGAGGGCCACGAGCGCGGCGAGTGGCCACCACGCAGGCAGCGGACGCCCTGCACGGGCCCGGGAGGCCGGGACGGATGCGGCTGCGGCGCTCACCGCGGGCACATTCCCCGCGACGCCGAGCCGAAGCACCCGTAGCGGTCGGCGCGCACGTCTTCCACCTTGGGCGGCAGGTACCAGCCGCCGTGCACCGTCCTGCGGCCCGAGACGATCGGCCCGTAGACGACCAGGCACAGCTGCGTCCGTGATTTCGGCGCTCCGGGGGCCGTGTTTCCGCAGACGACCTCGTGCTGGCTGGCCGGCCCGAACAGTTCCTGCTCGATCGAGAGGTTGTGGTAGCCATGGCCGGTGTATGCCCGCCATGTGGAGATGTCGGCGATCAGACGGTGGTTGACGTGGGTCTGGCGCACGACGTCGTTGACGGTCGCCACCGCGAGCAGCAGTCCGAGCAGCACGATCAGGGTCGTCTCGACGAGCCGCAGCTGCCCCGAGCCGCGCACCGGCTGATCGCGCGGCGCGAGCCACCCCGGAAGTCGCCTGGAGCCCTGGCCCCCGATGCTCGTCGTGCGCTCGGTCATTGCACCGGTGCGAACAGCGGCGAGCTCTGGTGGGCGAGGAAGAGCCCCTGCACGGCGAGCGTCGCGACGAGTAGGCGCCTGTCCTTGGTGGCCGCGGCGAGCGGGAGCGGCCAGAGGATGTACCACGCGAGCAGCCAGGTGCTCGTGACCGAGATCGCCAGCAGCGTCCAGCCCGAGGCTGCGACCCAGTCATAGCCCCGCCAGGTCCTCCACAAAAGGTGCAGCGAGACCAGCACGAGGGCGGCTTTCAGCAGGTCGTGGTCGACCGGGAACACTCCCGGCTTTCCGAACAGGTGCGCGATCTCGGTCGCGAAGCTGTCGGTCGACACGAACGCCGCATCGCGGTTGAGCGCAGAGACGACGTCGAGCCCATGCACGCCGAAGGCCGCATAGGCGATCACCGCGCCGAGCGCGAGCGCCGCGGCCGCGCCGACGAAGGAGGCAGGGCGCCTGCGGGAGAGGATCATGAACGGGAGCAGCACGGCGACCGTCGCCTTGACCAGCGCGCCGACGACGACGACCGCCGCCGCGGCTCGGTCGCGGCGCGCGAAGGTGAGTGACACGGCCGCCATCATCAGGGCGAGCATGATCAGGTCGTTGTGCGCTCCGCCGAGCCCGTAGATGATGTACAGGGGGTTGGCGCCGACGACGAGGATCGCCCAGACGGGATCGAGGTTGCGCAGACGCGCACAGCGCCAGACGAGCGCGAGCGTCGCGACGCTCGCGAGCTGGGCGACGATCTTCATCCCCCACAGGGCGCCCTTCACGCCGAGCAGGCCGAACGGGTAGGAGATCAGCGTGTAGAGCGGGCCATACGCGGTCGCGACGTGCCTCCAGTCGTGCCCGACGTACTGGAATACGGGATCGCCCGTGATCGACACGGGGCCGTGCAGGTACGGGTTGATCCCGTGCTGCACGCCCATGCGCGCGTAGGCGATGTAGCTGAAGACGTCGGTCGAGATCAGGATCGGTCCCGCGAAGACGAGCACGTGCAGCACCCCGATCAGCGCGATCGCGAAGCGTTTGGAGACGGCCGGCGGCCGGCGCGTGAGGATCAGCAGCACCGCGTACGCGGCGGCGAACGCCAGGATCGCGATCAGGAAGATGCGGTAGCCCAGGCGCTCGCCGATGCCCTGGAGCCACCCGGCGATGGCTGGGGATTTGGGGATCAGCGGCGAGCGCCCGGCCGCGCCGTCGATCACGATCTCGCCGGTCGCCACCACCATCACCAGCGCCGTCAGCGAGATCAGCGCCGGCCGCCACCACCCAGAGCGGATGCGGGCAACCCCGCGCTCGCTCTGCGCGGCGACGCTCACGAAGCCGCGAAGCTCACAGCGCCGTCCAGACCGTCTTTGTCTCGAGGTACGCGTCGAGGCCGTCGTGGCCGTGCTCGCGGCCGAGGCCCGAGGCCTTGAAGCCGCCGAACGGCGTGGAGGGATCGACGAGCCCCCAGGTGTTGACGTAAACCGAACCGGCTCTCAGCATCGCCGCGAGGCGGTGGGCGTTGGAGACGTCACGCGTCCACACCCCGGCGGCGAGGCCGTACTCGGTGTCGTTGGCGCGTCGCGCCACCTCCTCCAGCGACTCGTACGGCGAGGCGACAAGCACGGGCCCGAAGATCTCCTCGCGCGCGATGCGCAGCTCGTCGGAGGTGACGCTGAAGAGGGTCGGCGCGACGAAGTACCCGCCGCTGTCCCCGAGCGTCGTCTCACCGCCCACCAGCAGCTCGGCCCCTTCCTCGCGGCCGGAGTCGATGTAGCCCATCACGCGATCGCGCTGGTCGGCCGAGACGAGCGGCCCGAGCTGCGTCTGCGGGTCGAGCCCCGGTCCCAGACGCGCGGCCTTCGCTTGCTCGACCAGCGCGCCGACGACCTCGTCGAAGCGGTCCGCCGGAGCGAAGAGTCGCGAGCCGGCGTTGCAGGCCTGGCCAGAGTTGAAGTAGATCGCCTGGTAGGAGCCGGCGATCGCCTTCTCGATGTCGGCGTCGGGAAGGATCACGTTCGCTGACTTGCCACCCAGCTCGAGCGTCAGGCGCTTGAGCGCCCGGCCCGCCTTCGCACCGATCTCGCGGCCGACCACCGTCGATCCCGTGAAGGCGATCTTGTCGACCCCGGGGTGGTCGACGAGCGCCGCGCCCGTCTCGCCGTCCCCGGTGAGCACGTTCAGCACGCCCGGCGGGAAGCCGACCTCGAGCGCCAGCTCGCCGAGCCGCAGCGCCGTCAGCGGTGTCTGCTCGGCCGGCTTGAGCACGCTCGTGCATCCGGCGGCGAGCATCGGCGCGATCTTCCACGCCGCCATCATCAGAGGGAAGTTCCAGGGCACGATCTGAGCGCACACGCCGACGGGCTCGCGCCGCGTGTAGACGTGCATGTTCGGCGCGCTCACCGGCAGCACGTTGCCCTCGATCTTCGAGGGCCAGCCGGCGAAGTAGCGCAGGTGCGCGACAGTTCCCGCGACGTCGACGTACTGGGCGAGCCCGACCGGCTTGCCGTTGTCGAGCGACTCGATCTGGGCAAGCTCCTGGGCCCGCTCTTCGATCGCCTGCGCGAGATCGAGCATCAGGCGCTCGCGACCGGCCGCGGGGAGCGAGGCCCAGGGGCCGTTCTCGAACGCCTCGCGCGCCGCCGCAACTGCGCGATCCACGTCCTCGGCGCCGGCGTGGGCGACCTGCGCGATCTCGCGCCCCGTCGCGGGGTCGACGGTGGCGAAGACGCGTCCGTCGGCGGCATCCGGGCGCTCGGCGCCGATCAGAAGGCGGTGTGACTGCGAGATGAATTCGCGCGCGGGGGCGCTCAGCGAGTCAGGCAGGGCGTCTGCGGAGATAGTGGTCATCCCGGCAGCCTACCTCGACGGGAGGGGACCCGCTACGGGCGCAGCACGATCTTCAGGGCCTCGCGACGGTCGTAGAGACGGTATGCCTCGGGGGCCTCGTCGAGGGGCATGTGGTTGCTCACCAGGGGTGCCGGATCGAGCAGGCCGGCGGACATCATCGCGAGCACGCTGTCGAGGTGTCCGATCACATTGGCGTGACCGGAGCGAAGGCGCAGCGACTTGATCCACAAGAGCCCCATGTGCACCTCGGCCCGCTCGGCGTAGACGCCGATCGTCTGCACGGTCCCGCACTTGCGCGTCAGCTTCAGCGCGAGGTCGAGCGCGCGCGGATCGCCGACCGCGTCGATGCAGACGTCCACACCCCGGCCGCCGGTCGCCTCGCGCGCCGCTCCCCGCGGGTCGCCGTCGCTCAGGTGGACGGCCGTGGCGCCGAAGGACTCGGCCATGCGCAGGCGGTCGGGGACGGAGTCGACGGCGATCACGTGTGCGGCTCCCACGGCGCGCGCCGCCTGCACGGCGCACAGCCCCACCGGTCCGAGCCCGAGCACCGCGGCGGTGTCCCCGGGGCGCAGGTCGCTGTCGACGACCGCGTGGTAGCCGGTGCCCATCACGTCGCCCGCGAACAGCGCGACGTCCTCGCTCATGCCGTCGGGGACCTTGCGCAGGACGAGGTCCGCGTTGGGCACGAGCGCCTGCTCGGCCTGGGTGCCCTGAAGCGAGCCGAGCGTCGCACCGTGGCCGAAGGTGCGCGAGAAGTCGCACTTGTGAAACCAGCCGCGGCGGCAGAAGAAGCAGCGCCCGCAGGCGGTCTGGAAGCATCCGAGGACGCGGTCGCCGACGCTGAGCTCGCGGACGTCCTCGCCTGTCGCCAGGACCGTTCCGACGTACTCGTGGCCGATCGTGAAGCCGGGTTCGATCTGGACGCGGCCGTGGTAGATGTGCAGGTCCGAGCCGCAGATGCCGCTGGCCTCGATCTTCACGATCGCGTCGGCGGGATCCAGGATCTCGGGCTCGGGAACCTCTTCTACGAGCACCTCGCCTGGTGCCTGGAACGTTACGGCGCGCATCGGAGCGCCACCTTAGACGACGGCGGC
>DASZIU010000043.1:0-6270 GCA_035948815.1 Solirubrobacteraceae bacterium
CGGTGCGCATCTCGGTCGCCTCGCGGACCTTGCTGCGCAGCCGCTCGCGGGTGAGGCGCTTCACCGGCAGCCGCGCTCCCGCGCCGGCGACCTCGACGCGGCGTGCGACCTCGAGCTGGTCGCGCCCGAAGGGCACCACGCATACAGGCACGCCGGCTGCGAGCGCCTTCTGCGTCACGCCCGCGCCGCCGTGCGTCACGGCGCACGCCGCGCGCGCGAGGATCGGCGCGTGCGCCACGAACGGCTCCACCCGTGCGTTCGCCGGTAGGGCACCCGACGGAAGCTCCGCGGCCGGGACCGTCGCCACGACCTGGACGTCCTCGTCCGCCAGCGCTTCCAGGGCCGTCGTGACCAGCCTCCCGTCGTCCTGGAACTCCGATGAGGTGCTGACGAGCACGATCGGCCGAGTGATCTCGTTCAGCCACGCCGGTGGCTCTGCGGGCGGGTCCCAGCAGCACG
Organism: Solirubrobacteraceae bacterium; assembly: GCA_035948815.1. Lineage (GTDB taxonomy): Bacteria > Actinomycetota > Thermoleophilia > Solirubrobacterales > Solirubrobacteraceae > Palsa-744. The sequence continues at coordinate 460 of DASZIU010000043.1, forward strand.
GACCGACCATGCGCACGCACTCCGGCCACTCCGAGCGCGGGTACTCGAAGGGCTCCGCGGTCATGTACAGGAGCAGTGGCGGCACAGTGAACATCTCGGAGATCGAGTCCAGCGGCCGAGCGCCGACGGCGGCGCGCGCCGAGTTCACCGGCGGCAGGAACGTCTTCTGCATCGAGCCGATCAACAGCGGGCGCAGCGCCGCGTCGCGCAGCCGGCCGAGCGGACCGGAGGCGGGCTTCAGGCCGGGGCCGAACGGGGGCACGCCGGGTGCGGGGAGCGGCAGGGGGTAGGGGAACCACTGCGCCCAGGCTCCGCCCCAGGCCTCCGCCGCGGCCGACGCTCCCCACGTCATGCAATCCACCAGCAGCGCGTCGGGTCGCTCGGCCTCGATCGCGTCGCGGAGATCGGGTATCTCGAGGGTCGCGCGCTCGCCGAACTTCGCCACTCCACGCCGGAGCCTGGCCTGTGGCGTGCGCGCCTTGTAGTCGTCGTGGACGAGCTCTTCGATGCGCGAGGAGATGGGCGCCGCCGAGAAGCCGCGTTCGCGGAGCAGCTCGAGCTGCGAGCCGAGCGTACGCACAGCGATCTCGTGGCCTCGAGCGGCGAGCTCGTCGAGAATCGGCACCAACGGGTACAGGTGCCCGCGTGCGGGCGATGTGTAAGCCAGAATCCTGCTCATCGCGGCTCCTCCAGTCTCTCGATCAGCTCGACTATCGCCACCTGCGTCTGCTCGCGACCGAGCTGCATGTCGCGGCGCAGCAACTTCCACACGTACACGTCGGTGACGGCGACCAGCTGGGCGAGCCGCCGCCGGCGGACCGCGCCGCGCAGGCGGCGAAGCTGCGGGGCGAAGGCGTGGGCTACCCATTCCCGGTGCATGCCGCGCCCGCGCTCGACGATCTCTTGCAGGAAGGGGTTGCGGTCCTCCTCGGCCAGCCAGCGCATGACCATGTCGCCATGCAGCTCGTAGTGCTCGACCAGGTTCTTCACCGCGCCCGGGACGTCGCCAACCGGCGCCTGCATCCGCTGGTCTCGCACGCGCTCGGTCGCGCGCGAGACGCCGGCGCGCAGCAGCAGGTCCTTGGAGCCGAAGTGCCGCAGCACCGTCTGCACCGTCGTGCCGGCGCCGGCGGCGACGTCCTCCAGAGAGAACCGGTCGCTGGCCAGCGACCGGAACAGCTCGTCGGCCGAGTCGAGGATCCGCTGGCGCATCGCCGCCGTCGCCTCGGCTCGCGCCACCATCTGGTATCTGCGCCGTGGGCGGGTCCCCGTTTCCATGTCAGTGACACTAACGCTAAAATAGCGAGGTGTCAAGCGCGCGGCGTCGCGCGACGGAGTCGCCCCCGACTGCTGCGCTCGGAATCGCGCCCGACGCCCGCTAGGCGGTGAGCACGAGCGCCTCGATGGGGCCCTCGTGTCCGCGCAGATCAAGCGTGCGTCCGCCTCCCTGCAGACCGAGCTCCTCACCCAGAGCCTGGCCGATCAGGAGCTCTCCGGCTGCGGCCTGGCCCTGCATCCGTGCGCCGATGTTCACCGTGTCGCCGAGCGCCGTGAAGTCGACGACCGCGCCGCCGACGTTTCCGACATACGCCACGCCCGCGTTCACCGCCATTCCGACCTCGACCCACGGGCCTTCCGGCGTGCCGTAGCCGAGGGCGTGCAGCAGGTCGAGCCCCGCCTCCACGGCGCGCCGTCGGTATTCGGGTCCGCTTATCCCACTCACGAAGAAGGCCATCACCTCGTCGCCGATCAGCTTGTCGATGACCGCGTCGTGGCGTATCAGCGTCTCGGTCGCCACCGCATACAGGCGGTTGAGCTGCTGCGCGAACTCGGTCGGCCCGCTCTGCCCTCCGATCGCGGTCGAGCCCCGGACATCGGCGAACAGGACCGCGATGTCGACCTCGGCCCCTCCCGCCGGCAGCGAGTCGCAGCAGCGGGTGCAGAGCGTCGGGTTCTTGCGCGACGGTTTGAATCCGGCGAGCCTGAAGAGCCGTCCTCCGAGGCCCCCAAAGGGGTTGTTGCACATCTTGCAGCGCGGCGCCGAGGGCACCAAGCGAAACATGCGTCGCCCGCGCACGAGCGGGGCGTGACCCCCGATCAGGATCTGCTCCCACTCCGGCGACTGCGAACCACTGGGCGGTGCCGCTGCGGCCCCGCTTGAGGCGGGCATCGCCGGATTATCGTCGCCGCGCCTGCCCCATGCAAGCCCGCGCCGCACGACGGCGCTGCGCAGTGGCCCGAGGGCACCTGCGCGCGAGGGGGCGGCAGCGTTTCAGTCCTCTTCGCCGGGATCGCCGACGAGCGCCAGGAGCAGCCCGTCGTGGCCCTTGATGCCGACCGTCTGAATCGCCGTGGCGCTCAGCCGCGGCTCGGCGGCGATCATCTCGTAGAAGCGCCGCAACCCCTGCACTCCACCCTCGCCCAGCCGCGGGTCGCTGCCGAGGGGATCGAGGATCACGCCGCCGCGCACGACGTTGTCGGCGATCAGCAGCGTGCCCGCTCGCGAGAGCCGCAGCGACCATTCCAGGTACTCCGGGTTGTTGCTCTTGTCCGCGTCGATGAAGATCACGTCAAAGGGCCCGGCCTCCTCGGCAAGGAGCTCGGGCAGCGTCTCGAGCGCCGGACCGACGCGGATCTCGACCGTGTCCGCCAGCCCGGCCGTGGCGACGTTCGCGCGGGCCACGGCCGCGTGCCCGGGATGGACCTCGAGGGAGATCAGCCGGCCGCCGGCGGGCAGCGAGCGCGCGAGCCAGATCGTGCTGTAGCCCCCGAGCGTGCCCAGCTCGAGGATCCGCCGGGCGCCGACGGCGCGCGCGAGGATCTCGAGCAGCTTGCCCTGGTTCGGCGCGATCGATCCACGCGCGAGGCCCGCTTCGCGACTCGCGGCACGCGCCCGCTGCAGTGCCTCGTCGGCCGGCAGCAGGTGATCGTCGATGTACCGATCGACTTCCGTCCAAAGCTCCAAGTCCACGAGCGCAGGGTAACCCTCGCGTGCGCCCCGCGACAGCCGCTATGCCTCGAGCAGCAGCGTGACGGGACCGTCGTTAACCAGCTCGACGTCCATGTGCGCGCCAAAGACGCCTCGCGCCGCCCCGGCGCGCTCGCAGAAGAGCTCGTACAGGGGCTCGGCCTGCTCCGGCCGTGCCGCATCGACGAAGCTCGGCCGGTTTCCCCGGCCCGTGTCCCCGTACAGCGTGAACTGGCTCACACACAGGATCTCGCGCTCGCCGAGGGCCTCGTTCATGCGGCCCTCCCCGTCATCGAAGATCCGCAGCGCACGGACCTTGTCCGCCAGCCGCTCGGCGCTCGCGCCGTCGTCCTCGTGGGCGACTCCCAGCAGCACGAGCAGACCGGGTCCGATCGCCGCGACCGCGCTTCCATCGACGCGTACGGCCGCGCGGCTTACCCTCTGGACGAGCGCCCGCATCGCGGGCAGGGTAGCGGCCTTGCGCACGCCCGTGCGTGCGACCGCCGGGCACCCTGAACAACCGCGTTCCCGAGGCCTGAGCCGACCTGCCCGGCTACCCGTACGTGAACCGGTCCGCCGCGCTTTTGCGGCTCGTCGCGCCAGCGACCGTGGCCAGCACGTCCACCGGCCCGGCTTTGTGTCCCGCGGGGGAGGTGAGGGTGCAGGTCGCGCTCGACGCGCATTTGACTTTCCCCGCGGGGGTCTTGCCGAACCTGAAGGCGGTCGCCGAGGCGCCCGGTGCGAAGCCGGAGCCCGTGACCGTCACGGCCGTGCCGCCGGCTCGCGGCCCCGCTGCCGGATTGAGGCTCGTGACCGTCGGCAGCCCGTACTTGAAGCCGTCGGCGGCCGAGGTGGCGCTCGTGCCGCCCGGGCCGGTGACCGTGACGTCGACGATCCCGCTTGTTCCCGGCGGCGAGATCGCGGTGATCGACGTGGCGGAGTTGAGCGTGAAGCCCGTCGCCGGCGCCGAGCCGAAGTGGACGGCCGTGGCGCCCGTGAAATGGCTGCCCGAGATCGTGACGCTCGTGGCGCCCGTGGCGGCGCCGGTCCTCGGCGTGAGCTTCGCGATCGCCGGGGGCGGCAGTTTGCCGACGGTCAGCGTGCGTGCCGTCCCGATGCTCGTTCCGTCCGCCGCGAACACCGTCAGTGCCACCGTGTAGACGCCGGCTTCGGGGAACGTGTGCGCGACGGTGGGCGTGGTCGTCTCGGTCGGACTCGGTATTTCGCTCGCGGGCGCGTCGTTGAACTGCCAGTTGTAGCGCGAGACCCCTCCCGGCGCAGTTGAGCCGGTCGCGTCGAAAGCGACTTCGTTGCCCGCGCCTGCCGTGCTCGTGAACGTCGCTGTCGGCTCGGCGCCGCTGAACGCCAGACGCTGCCGGCATTCGTGACCCTGGTTGCTCCACTCCTGCTGGTACCAGTAGAAGTTCCCGTTGATCACCTGGTTGTAGTTCGCGCCGTTGTGCGTCCCAAGCGGCGTCCCGTTTTCGTTCGCTTCGCCTGTGCGGCACTTGTCGCCGACCTCGCCGATGATCCCGCCGAAGTCGGTCCACGCGCTGTTCGGCTCCGGATCGGTGATCGACTCCACGTGCTCGTGGCTGAGACCTCCCTGCAGCGCGCCGTCGGAGCTCCCGTTGGGGTGGTTGCCGTCGTCGCAGAGCGTGTTCCCGGTCACGAACGGATCGACCGAGTAGATGAGCTGGCCTGCGCCGACCGGGACGTTGCCGTGATAGGCGCAGTAGACCGGTTTGGTCGACCCGACGGAGCATTCCGACCCGCCCTTCGTCGTGCAGTTCTCGACGCCGGGTGGTGTCAGCAGGAAGTACTCGTGCGTGAGGTCCATGGGAAGATGGTGTTCGCTCACGAAGCGCACGAGCTCGGCGCGCAGCTGCGCGTCGGTGAGGCACGTCACCGCCGCTTTGCAGCCACTGATCGGGTAGGGGGTTGTGTCCATGAGCGTCCCGCCGAAGTGGGAGCTGTAGCTGGAGAACTGCCCCGAGGCGTCGTTGTACTGAGCCGCGACCGACTCGACGTTCGCGCTCCCGCCGTTGTCGTGGGCGAGGTCTTCGAAATAGCGGCTGAGGCCCGGCTGGTAGTCGGGCGGGTAGGGGCTCGAGCCGGTGGGCGCCCAGTAGAGCGTGTAGTTCGTGTTGGACGGCATCACCGGACCGCCGTTGTAGTCGAGGTTCGTGAAGAAGGCGTCGAAGGGCCGCGGGCCCTGGGCCGCCGGTTCACGCGCCGGGTGATAGCTCAGCGTCCTGCCGTCGGGCAGGCGGACGATCACGGCCGAGGCGCTCGAGGCCACGAGCGCCGCGACGGCGGCGGTGGCGAGGACGCTCGCCAGCAGGCGCCTGCTCGCGCGATGCCGCGCTCGCGGGCGCGCTCCACGCGCGCACGCGGCATGCCTGATCCGCCTCTCGCCAGGGCGTCCTCGTCCCTCCATGACTCCCGTTCCGGTGACCCTCGATCCTCCCGCCACCGCCTCCCGCATCTGGCTTTCCTGCCGCGCGGACCGCAGTTGACGCTCCTATCGATGGAGTCTATAGGAGACATCCTCCCGTGTATACCGCGCAACCTCGCGGCGTGAGCGCGACGCCGCAGACGGCACGGCGCACGCACGGGTTCGCCACAGGCGTGCTTAGATAACGTCTTCGAGGACGGCGAGGCAGAGGGCCTTGCCATCACGCGCCCGTAGCTCAGTGGTCAACGGTTCTCTTCGGGGAGCCAAAGAGCAGCGGTCTTTCAAGCCGCAGGCCGCGGGTTCGATTCCCGCCGGGCGCACTCTTCTCTCGTCGAGCCACCGCCCCGGGCGAGCTCGCCACAGGATCGCTTGACCGCCACCCTTC
>DASZIU010000044.1:0-1998 GCA_035948815.1 Solirubrobacteraceae bacterium
GCGCGGGACACGGAGTCGGACGCCGGGCGTCTGCTGGCGCGCTTCGGCCTGTCGCACACGGCGCTCCGCGCAGCCGTGATCCGCGGCGTTACGCGTACTGACGAGGGCGGGAGGCCGGCTAGCCAGACGAAGACGCTCGACGAGTACAGTCGCGACCTCACCGAAGCGGCCCGGCAGGGCAAGTTGGATCCGGTGATCGGTCGCGCCGACGAGATCGAGGAGACGATCGAGATCCTCTCCCGGCGCACGAAGAACAACCCTGTGCTGATCGGCGACCCCGGCGTGGGAAAGACGGCGATCGCGGAGGGCATCGCCCAGCGGATCGTCAACGATGAGGTGCCTGAGACGCTCGCGGGCAAGCGGCTGGTGGTTCTCGACCTGGCCGGCATGGTCGCGGGCACGAAGTACCGCGGCGAGTTCGAGGACCGCCTCAAGTCGGTGATCGATGAGGTGACCGACCACGGCGACGACCTCGTCCTGTTCATCGACGAGCTCCACACGGTCGTGGGGGCGGGGGCGGCCGAAGGCTCCATGGACGCTTCCAACATGTTGAAGCCGGCGCTAGCACGCGGCGACCTTCGCGTGATCGGCGCCACGACAGTCGACGAGTACCGGCGCAACATCGAGAAGGACGCCGCGCTCGAGCGCCGCTTCCAGCCCGTGCTGATCGACGAGCCGTCGGTCGAGGAAACGATCGAGATCCTGAACGGACTGCGCGACCGCTACGAGGCCTACCACCGCGTCCGGATCAGCCCGGAGGCCCTGGTGGCGGCGGCGGAGCTGTCGGACCGCTACATCACCGACCGCTTCCTTCCGGACAAGGCGATCGACCTGATCGACCAGGCCGCGGCGCGGGTGCGTATCCGCGCGAAGACCAAACCGGCGGACCGCCGCGCGCTCGAGGAGAACATGGCGCGCCACGAGCGTGAGCGCGATCAGGCCGTCGCGGCGGAGGACTACGAGCGGGCGAACACGCTGAAGGCGCAGATCGAGGGGCTACGTGAGGAGCTGGACGAGAGCCGCTCCGGCGGACGCGAGCGTGCCGCCGAGGTGCTCGCCGACGACGTCGCCGAGGTCGTGTCGCGCCGGACCGGGATCCCGGTCTCACAGCTGACCCGGGAGGAGCGCGAGCGGCTGCTCGGCCTCGAGGCACAGATCCACGAGCGCGTGGTCGGGCAGGACGAGGCCGTCGAGGCAGTCGCCCGCGCGGTGCGGCGCGCGCGCGCCGGGCTCGGCGATCCGAACCGGCCGGTCGGCTCGTTCCTATTCCTCGGGCCAACCGGCGTCGGCAAGACCGAGCTCGCACGGGCGCTCGCCGAAACGCTGTTCGGCGACGAGGACGCGATGGTCCGGTTCGACATGAGCGAGTTCCAGGAGCGCCACACCGTGTCGCGCCTGGTCGGCGCGCCGCCGGGCTACGTCGGCTACGAGGATGCCGGTCAGCTCACCGAGACCGTGCGCCGGCGTCCTTACTCGGTGCTGCTGCTCGACGAGATCGAGAAGGCGCATGCCGACGTCTTCAACATCCTCCTGCAGCTGCTCGATGACGGACGCCTCACGGACGGCCAGGGCCGCACCGTCGACTTCCGGCACACGGTCGTGATCATGACCTCGAACCTGGGGGCCGACCGCATCCAGGCGCACGCCCGGCGCAACGAGTCGTTCGAGGAGCTGAAGGACGAGCTGATGGACATGCTGCGGCAGACCTTCAGGCCCGAGCTGCTTAACCGGATCGACGAGATCATCGTGTTCCGCTCGCTTGACCGAGATCAGCTCATGCAGATCACGCGGCTGCTGCTCGGCCGGGTCGCGCGGCGAATGCGTGCCCAGCGCGTGGAGCTAGAGGTGTCGGACGAAGCGGTCCAGTACCTGGCGAACGCCGGCTTCGACCCACAGTACGGGGCGCGCCCGCTGCGGAGAGCCATCCAGCGGCTGTTGGAGGACGAGCTCTCGGAACGGCTGCTCGCTGGCGAGATCGAGCCCGGCCAGCGCGTGCGG
>DASZIU010000045.1:0-4948 GCA_035948815.1 Solirubrobacteraceae bacterium
CGCGAGCCGACGAGGTCGCGCGCGCCGCGCCACGCGGGAGCCAGACGTGAGCCGAGCAGCGTGCGTGCGCCGGCGCTCGGGCGCCCGGCGGCGCCCGGCCGAGCCTGCTGACCTCCGAACAGCGTCAGCGCGGCGGCTCCGGCGGTGAAGGCGCAGAGAACGGCGAGCGCGACACCGACGACCAGCAGCAGGCCGAAGCCACGTACCATCGGCACGGGCGAGAGCAGTAGGACGAGCATCGCGGCGCCGCTGGCGGCAGCTGCCGTGGCGATCGTCGGCCCGCCTCGCGCGGCCGCGCGGCGCACCGACTCCGTGCGCTCCCCCGGCTCCTCGCGCAACGCCTCCTCGGCCCTCGTCTGGAACTGGATCGCATAGTCGACGGCCAGGCCGACGAGCACGGGCAGCACGGCGATCGAGGCCATCGTCAGCGACGCGCCGACGATCGAGAGCGCCGCGAAGGTGAGCGCCGTGGCGAGCACGGCCAGCGCGAGCGGCAGCAATCGCGGGCGCCCGGTGAAGATCAGCGCGAGCGTCCCGGCCATCACCAGCAGCACCGCGATCAGCAGCAGCTCGATCGAGCGGGTGATCGAGTGGCTGAGGTCGGAGACGATCACGGGCACGCCGGTCACCAGGTAGCTCTCGCCGTGCTGAAGGTGCCACTGGCTCATCGCGACCGCGCTGCGGATCAGCGCGATCGTGTGCGTGCGAGACGCCTCGGAGAGCCCTGCTCTCAGCCGCACCGAGACGAGGGCCGCGTCGCGGCTTGGGAAGAGGTACGCGAAGCGCGACTTCGGCGTCCCCGCCGGCTTGGTCGAGTCGAACACGAGCGAGGAGACGAATTTGCCGTTGCTGAGGCTCGGCAGCGACGTGATCCCGTACTGCAGCGCGATCCTCAGCAGCCCCTCCTGGAACCGTTCCATCGTGATCTTGCTGGCCTGCCGGCCGAGCGAGACGGCTTCTTCGCGAGGCAGTCCGCGCGCGAGCGCGGCGCGCGTGACGACGGCTTCGGCCTGCTTGGCCTGTGCTTCGGCCTGCTGGGTCTGGGTAGCGAGCTGTTCGTTGATCTGCGTCGCGGCCTCGTTGATGAACGTCCCCGGACCGAAGACCACCTGCACGGTCCGAGCTCGCGCGAGCTGCCCGCAGGGACCGTTGACGCCTCCCTCGGAGCCGAGCGCGCTGGACGGCACGTTGCCCGAGAGGCAGCCCTCGAGCCCCACGAGCCGCTCCACGTCTGCGCTCAGGACAAGCTGCTGCAGGTCACCCTTGACGAGCACCTCGATCGGCTCTTCGCCGAAGCTGCGGTAGAAGCTCTGCGTCGCCTTGTACTGGGCGTTCGAGCTCGACACGAACGTGTCGGTCGCCGCGGTGGGGCGCAGGCGCAGGGCAAGAGCCGCGCCGCCCAGCCCAAGTACGATCGCGATCGCGACGACCAGGCGCGCCCTTCGGGTCGCAAGCCCGGCGAGGGCCGTGATGACGCGCGCGGCGCTCAAATCAGCGAGCCTGGTAGGCCGAGCAACGGCCGGGCCGGGCCGCGAGCGCCGGTCGGCGGGACGCCGACGTCACTCCATTCCGAGGGGCCCGGCTGATTCACCGGAGAGGAACTGGCGGACGAAGGGGTTTTCGGAGGCGAACAGCTCTTCGGCCGGCCCTGACTCGACGATCTTGCCCTTCCACAGGACGGAGATGTGCTCGGCCACGCGACGTGCGCTCATGATGTCGTGCGTGATGACGACATAGCAGCCGCCGTTCTCTGCGTGGATCTCCTTGATCAGCTCGCACAGGAGCGCCGTGCGGACCGGATCGAGACCCGAGTCCGGCTCGTCGAAGAGCACGATCTGCGGGTCGAGCACGAGCGCCCTCGCGAAGCCGGCGCGCTTGCGCATGCCTCCGGAGAGCTCGTTCGGCATCTTCGCGCCCTCTCCACCCAAGCCCACCTCGCGCATCCGGCGCTCCACGATTTCCGCGATCTCGTCCTCGCCCTTCTCGGTGTGCTGGCGCAGCGGGAAGGCGACGTTGTCCCACAGGTTCAGCGAGCCGAACAGGGCGCCGTCCTGGAACAGGACCCCGAACTGCTTGCGCGTCTCGAACAGGTCGGCGTCCCGCAGGCTGGGGATCGACTGCCCGTGCACGATCACGTCGCCGGAGTCGGGATAGAGCAGGCCCACGATGTGCTTGATGCACACCGACTTGCCGGTGCCCGACGGCCCGAGGATCATCGAGATCTTGTTCTCGGGCAGGGCCATGTTGAGCCCGCGCAGGACGTGGTTGCGGCCGAAGGACTTGTGCACGTCGACGAACTCGATCGCGTCCGGCTCGCCCGTGGGACGGATCTCGCCGGTGTGGTAGGGAAACGCCTCCTCGTCGCCTCGCGGCGCGCCCGGTTGCTGCCCGACAGCCATCGTCAGCCTCCGATCGGGGCGCGGGGGTTGGCGCCCCAGAAGACCTGGGTGCCGAGCATTCCGATCAGGTTCACGAGGATCAGGTTGAGCACCATCGACTTCGCCGTCGCGGTACCGACCCCGACCGGGCCGCCGCTGGCGTTATAGCCGTAATAGCAGGCGACGAGCACGATCGCGGTCGCCATGAACATGCCCTTGATCACGCTGAATAAGAAGTCGGGCGCGTTCTGGAACTGCCAGAAGATCAATAAGTAGCCCCCGGCGGAGGTGAACCCGATCTGCTGCACGACCGCGATGTAGGAGGCGATGTACGCCACGCCGATCGCGCCTATGTACATGAACGGGAGCACGATCCAGGCGGCGAGCAGGCGCGTCGCGCACAGGAACGTGACCGAGTCGATCCCCATCACCTCGAGCGCGTCGATCTCATCCGAGATCCGCATCGCCCCCAGCTCCGCGACGATCCCCGTCCCCACCTTCGCCGCCATCATGTAGCCGAACACGTACGGGACCGCCTCGCGCAGGTTGCACCAGGCGGCGAACACGCCGGAGTACGTCGGCGTCCCGGTGGACTGGTTGAAGTAGGCGGCCTCGATCCCGCACGTGCCGAGGCCGGTGATGAACACGAGCGACCAGATCACCAGGGTCGAGCCGACGATCAGGATGCCCGACTGGCGCAGCGCCTCGCCGAAGAAGCGGAACACGCGCAGGCCCCAGACATCGCGGACGATGTTGCCGGTGAACCTCCCGATCTCGCCCGTCGAGGAGAGCCATTCCCGCGGCATCGCGAGCAGCTCGTTCACTTGATCACCAGGATGTTCGGATGCGTCGCCAGCAGGGTCTGCGTGAACACGTAGTTGAATGCGCCGATCCCGAGGAACGAGACGACGACCGCCTCGTTGACGGCGCGCCCGACACCCTCGGCACCGCCGGAGGCCGACATGCCCTTGTAGCAGCACACGATCGCCACGATCGCGCCGAAGATCGTCGTCTTCAGGACCGACCCCCACAGGTCCGTGACCGACGCGTTTGCGAACAGCGTCCCCCAGAACGGCCCCAGTGGCTGGCCGAAGGCGAGCGCCGCGAGGATCCCGCCGAAGATGCCGAACAGCAGCGCGTAGATGTCGAACAGGCCGGTCACGACCATCAGCGCGAGGAAGCGCGGCACGACGAGGTTCTTGATCGGGTCCACGCCCAGCACCTGCAACGCGTCGAGCTCCTCGCGCACCTTGCGCGCTCCGAGGTCGGCGGTGATCGCTGTGCCGGCGACGCCCGCGACGACGATCGCGGTGATCAGCGGTCCGATTTCGCGGATCGCGGCGAGCACGAAGAAGCCCCCGAGCCGGTCGAGCGCGCCGAACAGCGTCAGGAAGTCGCCGGCCTGCAGGCCCGGGGCGCCGTAGTTGATCGCGACCGTGGAGACGAGCAGCGGGAACCACACGAGCCGCAGCGAGAACAGGAACTGGGAGACGAACTCGCCGCCGTAGGGATAGGGCGGGCGGATGGCCGACCAGATCGTCTTGCCCGTGAGGATCATCATGTCCCCGAATTCCTCGAGCACATGCCTGACCGACGGAAAGGCCCGCTCGGCGACGCTACGCACCATCTCTCTCCTGGCCCTCCCTCGGGTCGCGACTGTAGGCGCCCGGAACTCTACGCCATGCCCCCACCGTGCGCCACCCGCCACCGTCGCGACGGACGCACCGCCGCTCCGCGCCGCGGGCCGCTGGTATCGTGGCGCGATCGTGTGGGGGAGGTGCAGAGCCGCAAGATTGACTCGCCGTCCCCTGCACGCGCGCGGCGCCCGGCTGCTGCCGCTGATCTCGCTCTGCGCAGCGGCGCCGGTGATGAGCGGATGCGGGGCGGCACGCCAGGATGCGCACGAACGCGCGGGCACCTACCCGATGGAAGTTCTGGCGGCGAGCTTTCCGTCCAGGCAGTCGATCGCGCGCTCCACCAGCTTCGTGCTGCACGTGCGCAACGCAGGGTCCGCGACGGTCCCCGCCGTGGCAGTCACGCTCGACTCCTTCTACTACACCGAACACTTTCCCGAACTGGCGTCCAACAAGCGCCCGATCTGGGTGATCGAACGTGGCCCGGGGCCGGCCGCCAGACCACCCGTGCAGACGCAGGAGGTGAGCCAGCTCGGGGGAGGGCAGACGGCCTACGTCAACACATGGGCCCTGGGGCCGCTGGCGCCGGGCGGCACGCAGACGTTCATCTGGCACGTCGTTCCGGTGAAGGCGGGCGTCTACACGGTCCACTACCGGGTGGCCGCGGGGCTGGCCGGTCGGGCCACGGCCGAGCTCCCCGGCGGCGGCCCGCTGCAGGGAGCCTTCACCGCATCCATCGCAGGGGTCCCGCCGCGAACCCACGTGGACCCGCGCACGGGGAACGTCGTGCTCGGGCCCTACCCGCTGGTCCCCTGACGGCCGCTGTTCGCTTCTCCGGAGACGCGCCTGGCGGGCGCCGTTTGGCCCGCTGTCCAAAGATCCCCTCGCCGATTTCGCCACCCGGTCATGCCGCACGTATCGGCGCGGACCTACGAT
>DASZIU010000046.1:0-13530 GCA_035948815.1 Solirubrobacteraceae bacterium
GAGCAGCTGGAGCGCGTGGGGGTACGGGCGCTCGGAGCCTCCGGCCTGAACGTCTGGGTCCCGGTGCCGGAGGAGGCCGCCGTCACCGGAGCACTGCTTCAGAAGGGGTGGGTCGTCGCGCCCGGAGCCCCCTACCGGCTCGCGGGGAGCGAGCCCGCGATCCGGATCACGATCGCGACGCTTCGCGAGGACGAGGCGGGCCGGCTGGCCGGAGACCTCGCCGAAGTGCTCGCGCCGGCGAGCGCGAGCCGAAGCGGATAGTCGATCATGCCCGGAGTGCCAAGGGTCCGTACGACGGACGCCGCTCCCGCGCGGCGTTGCGCATACGACGTGCTGCGCCGCGTCTTCGAGCAGGGCGCCTATGCAGACCAGGCGCTGCAGGCCGAGAGCCGCGAGCTCGACGCCCGGGACCGCGCGCTCGCGATGCGCCTGGCCTACGGAGCGGTGCAGCGCAAGGCCACGCTCGACCACCTGATCACGCGACTCGCCGACAGGCCCGTGAGGAGCCTCGACCCACCGCTGCTCGCCGCGCTGCGACTCGGGCTCTATGAGCTGCTCTACACCTCAGGAGCCCCCGACTACGCCGTCGTCGCGGACGCGGTGGAGCTCGCCAAGGCCCACGCGCGAGCCGGCCATGGGCTCGTCAACGCCGTGCTCCGGCGCGCCGCGCGCGAGGGCGCGGGCGCGCTGCTGGCCGACCTGTCCGATCGCACGCCTGAGCAGGCGGCGGTCGAGCACTCCCACCCCGAGTGGATCGCGCGCCTGTGGTGGGAGGAGCTCAGCGCGCCGGACGCCCGAGCGCTGATGGCCTTCGACAACGAGGCGGGCGAGGTGGCCCTGCGCGCCAACACACTGCGCACCGACGCGCCGACGCTCGCGGCCGAGCTGCCGGTGCGTACCCACGCCGACGCCGATCTCGCCGAAGCGCTCGTCCTCGAGGAGCCGTTCGACATGCACGCATCGCCGCTCTGGTCGGCAGGGGCGTTCATCGCTCAGTCACGCGCCGCGATGCTCGTCGCGCGCGCGCTGGCGCCGGCGCCCGGAGAGCGGGTGCTCGATCTGTGCGCGGCGCCCGGCGGCAAGACCACGCACCTCGCGGCACTGATGAACGACGAGGGCGAAGTGCTGGCCGTCGAGCGCAACCGGCGCCGCGCGGCCGAGCTGGCGCGTGCGCTCGAGCGCCTCGGGACCACGAGCGTGCGCGTGGAGGTGGCCGACGCGTCGCACGAGCGCCCCGAGGGCGCGGTCTTCGATCGCGTCCTCGTTGACCCGCCCTGCTCCGGCCTTGGAACGTTGCAATCCCGCCCGGATCTGCGCTGGCGGGTGACGCCCGAGTCGGCCGCCCAGATGGCCGACGAGCAGGCAACAATCCTCTCAGCCGGGGCCCTAGCCCTACGTCCGGGCGGCGTGCTTGTCTACTCTACCTGCACGATCTCCCCCGACGAGAACGAGCGCCTCATCGCAGCCTTTCTGGACTCCAATCCCGATTTTCGCATCGATGATCTGACCGCCGAGCGACCTCGCTACGGTGCGGGCGGCTCGCTGACCTCGACCGACGCGGTCTCGGACGTCCGCAAGCACTCCCTGCTGACGCTTCCGCACAGGGACCGGACGGCCGGGTTCTTCATCGCGCGCCTGCGCCGGAGCTGAGTGATGGACGGCGAGCCTGAGGCGGCGGCCAAGAGCGGGATCGAGCTGGGCCCCAAGTGCCCGCATTGCGGGGAGCCCTGGCTGCGACCCACCAACCTTCCCGGCCGCTACCGCTGCGTCTACTGCCTGCACCGCTTCGAGCTGACCTCGGTGTGTCCCAACTGCGGCGAGCATTCGACGATCGTCAGGATGTCCTCGACGGCGATCCTGAAGTGCAACCACTGCGGCGACTCGATGCTGCAGGCGGTATGACGCCGAACGCCCCGGCGTCGCCCAGCGAGCTGCTGATGGGCGTACGCGTCGTCCCGTCGATCCTCTCGGCCGACTTCGGCCGCCTGCGTGAGCAGGTCGGCGAGGTGCTCGACGCCGGTGCGCGGATCATCCACGTCGACGTGATGGACGGACACTTCGTGCCGCCGATCACGATCGGTCCGCTGATCGTAGGCGCGCTGGCCGAGCGCGTGCGCGACGCGGGCGCGATGATCGAGGCCCATCTGATGATCGAACGTCCCGAGCGCCACGTCGGGGAGTTCGTGAAGGCAGGCGCCCAGTCGGTGACCTTCCACGCCGAGGCCACGCCCAACGTCGCCTACACGGCCAACCTCCTGCACGAGCTCGGCGCCTGCGTCGGCGTCGCGATCAACCCCGCCACGCCCGCGGGCGCCCTCTCCGAGATCGCCGAGGAGCTCGATGTCGGCCTCTGCATGACCGTCAACCCCGGATGGGGCGGTCAGCCCTTCATCAGGCATTCGCTGCAGAAGCTCGGCCCCGTGCGCGCGACGGTCGGCGAGGCCGTCGCGGTGGAGGTCGACGGCGGCATCGACGCCTCGACGGCGCCCGAATGCCTGCGCGCGGGCGCGAACCTGTTCGTCGCCGGCTCGGCGATATTCGGGCAGGAGCGCCCGGGCGAGGCCTATCTCGCGATCGCGCGGTCCGTCGGCGCGGACTGAGCGCCGCTCTGCGCCGAGGAGCGCGAGCGGTCCCGGGAGCTGCGGTAGACCGCGGCCAGGGTCAGCGCGAGCAGGGCGGTGGCACCGGCGTATCCGATCTCGGTGCGCAGGAGCTGGTCATCGACGACGGGCGACAGCATCCAGGCGAGGAACAGGCCCGCCGTTGCCATCCAGCAGCATGCGGCGGCCCGCGCGCGGTCACGCGCCAGCGCGGCCTGGTTGAGCGTCCCGGACACCAGGTGCAGGCCCATCCCGACGCCGATCAGCGCCAGGCCGAGGCGGTTGTAGGAGTGGTGCTGGCCGAAGAGATGCGTCATCACGAACGGGCCGATCGCGAGCAGCCCGAGCGCGACCGCGGCCGCGAAGGCCGCGATCGCCAGCACCGTCACGCGCACCGCGCGGTCGAACGCCGCATGGCTCTCGGTCGCGTCGAGCCCCGTGAGGTGAGGCAGCAGCGACGTCTGGATCGCCTGGAACAGCTGCAGTGGCGCACGGGCGATCAACAGCACGTTGAAGACGATGCCGGCGAGGGCGCTGCGCGACGTGGCGGCCACGGTGAGCACGGCAGCGTTGAGCAGCGTCTGCTCAGAGAGCATGATCCCCGAGACCCAGCCGGCGAACCCGGTGCCGCGGCGCAGCGAAAGCGTGCCGCTCGGGTGGGCCACCGCCTCCTGGATGCCCTCGGCCGCCGGTCCGGCGAGTCCCGCCTCGGCCTCATCCGCGGTTATCGGCGCCTGCGCCAGGGCGGCGTCGGCCTCGTGGGCCGGGGCCGGGCCGGTGCGTGTGGCGCGCCCGCGTTCCTCGCCGCGGCGGGCATAGGCGGCGGGGAGCACTATCAGCGAGACGAGCGGCGCCGCCGCGATCCCTGCGGCGACCGCCGTCTGGCCGCTGGCGATGCCGACCGCGACGGCCAGCGGGAAGCAGACGCGCGCGAACGCCTCCATCAACACAAGGCCGCCGTAGAGGGCGAAGTACTCGTGTCCGGCAAGCCAGCCGCGGGCGAAGTAGCTGGCCGCATAGGCGAGCGTGCCCACGACGAGCACGGTGTAGAGGGCGCTGTAGTGGTCGAAGACGTGATCGACCAGCTGTTCGTGGAGCGCCAACGCCGCCGCGAGGAAGAGCAACGCGAATCCGGCCTGGATCGCCGCCGGGACGCGAAGCGACTGCTCGGCTCGCCCGCGGGCGCGGCGCTCGGCGATCGTGCGCGAGAGCAGCTGTTCCACCGGGCGGTAGATCACCGAGATGATCACGAACATCACCGACCACAACAGGTCGATCCGCTTCGCCGACTGTTCGGAGAGGACGTGGCTGGCGATCGCGAAGTAGCCGAGCGTCAGCAGCCCGGTCGCGGCGATCCCGATCGAGAGGATCCGCGCCCCGCGCGTGTAGGACCGAGTCGCGCTAGAGGGAGGCCGCCGGGGGGAGCTAGAGCCGGACAAGCAGCATGGTCCACGGGAAGGGCGAGCGGACCTCGACGACCTCGCCGTGGCGCGCGAGCAGCTCGACGAACGAGCGCTTGGACCAGTGGTTCAGATGGCCCGGGGTGTTGCCGAGCGAGCGCCAATATGCGCCACGGGCCATGTTCAGCGCCCGCCAGAGAGGCTCGCGCGGAACCGAGACGAGCAGGCGGCGGGAGGCGCAGCGAGCCATCTCGCCGAGCGTGTGCTCCGGATCGGGCAGATGCTCCAGCACCTCGATCGCGCTCGCGAGCTCGAACTCGCCGTCAGCGAACGGAAGGCTTTCAGCCTCCATCACCCGGTAGTCAAGGTTGGGAGCCCCGTGCTCCGACCATCCGGCCTGGATCGACGGCTCCTCCAGGTCGATTCCGGTGAGCCGCGACTCCGGCAGCCGGCGCGCCCAGCGCTGGACCAGCACCCCCTCTCCGCATCCGACGTCGAGCAGCGAGCGCGGAGCCGCGTGGTCGAGGAGCTCGTCCA
This sequence comes from Solirubrobacteraceae bacterium, assembly GCA_035948815.1. GTDB lineage: Bacteria > Actinomycetota > Thermoleophilia > Solirubrobacterales > Solirubrobacteraceae > Palsa-744. Next base: position 4,538 of record DASZIU010000046.1, read on the forward strand.
GCGAGCGCTCGAAGCCAGCCATCAACCGCCGCACTACCGGGTTGCCCGAGCCGTACTTGTCGTAGGTGTTGCCGGTGACGATCCCGCCGTCGGAGACGGTTACGCCGCTCACAGCCGCACCGCCTGGCGCCGTCTCGCCTCCTCGCCCCCATCCGTGTCGCTCGAGCGCTCCTGCGCGGAGGGGAGCGTCTGCCCGCTCGATGCGCCGGCGGCGGTGGCGTCGCCGCGCGCGGAGTCCGCGGCGCCGGGCTCGTAGTGCGATGGCGCGACGCCGAGCTCGAGCTCGATGCGCCGCACGCGCTCGAAGGTCTTCTGCGTCATCGCCCGCTGTGCAGCCAGCAGGTCGCCGATCACGCCGAGCGCCCACAGCACGACCGCGGCGATGAACAGCACCGCGCCGAGGATCAGCGACTGCACGTGTCCCTTGCCGTTGCCTTCGATGTATGAGACGGCGAACCGGATCCACACGCCGATCGAGATCAGGCCGATCAGCGTCGCCAGGCTCCAGAAGACGCGCAGCGGCTCGTACTGGGCGTAGATGCGGAAGATCGACACGGCGTTGCGCCGCACGTAGGCGCCCATCGAGGGGAACAGGCGCGACTCGCGCGTCTTCGGGTTGGTGCGGATCGGGACGTGGTCGACCGCGACCAGCAGCTTGCCCGCCTGGATGATCGTCTCGAGCGTGTAGGTGAACTTCGAGACGACCATGATCTGGATCGCCGCCTCGCGGTTGTACGCGCGGAAGCCGGAAGTCGTGTCGGGGACCGAGGTGGAGGAGGCCTGGCGGACGACCCACGAGCCAACCCGCTGAAGGGCCTTCTTGATCGTCGAGAAATGCTCGATCCCGTTCACCTCGCGGTCGCCGATCACCATGTCGGCGCGACCCTCGAGGATCGGCCGGACGAGCTTGGCGATGTCGGGCCCGTAGTACTGGTTGTCGGCGTCGGTGTTGACGATCACATCGGCTCCGAGCTTCAGCGCGGTGTCGATGCCGGCCTGGAAGCCGGCGGCGAGGCCCTTGTTGTTCGTGAGCCGCACGATGTGGTCCACGCCCAGACGGCGCGCCACCTCGTCGGTCTCGTCCGTCGAGCCGTCGTCGATCACCAACCACTCGACGACATCGAAGCCCTCGACCTCGCGGGGGAGGTCTGCGAGCGTCTGTGGAAGCTGGCCCGCCTCGTTGAAGCAGGGAATCTGGATGATGAGCTTCATGGGCGATGATTGCCTAGACTTGGCTCCCGGCAGTATCCCAAAGCGAAGGCCACGGTCTTGGCGCCAATCGCGTGGGCGGAGCCGGCGCGGCCCCTAAGGCCAAGACTAGATGCAAAGCGCGACGCTCACCCGGCAGCGACCGGGCACGATCCGGCTGGCCCGCCTGCGAACGGTGCGCAGCGGCAAATGGGCGGTCCTCGGATTCGCGGTCATGTGCCTCGCGGCACTGATCGGCTACTTCGCCTTCCCGACGTATCCGACCTACGACTCCTTCTACGCGCTGTTGTGGGGCCGCGACGTCCTGCACCTTCACCTGCCCGACTTCAGGGTCTACCGCGGTCCCACCGAGCACCCCCTCGCGATCGCCTTCGGTGCGTTCTGCTCGATCTTCGGCCAGGGCGGGGCGCGGCTGATGGTGCTCGGCTCGATCGCGTCCTTCGTCGCGGTTGTGTCCGGGACCTACCGTCTCGGGCGCCTCTGCTTCAGCCCGCTCGTCGGCCTCGCGGCGGCGCTGCTCGTGCTGAGCCGCTTCTTCGTCGAGAGCCTCGCCTCGCAGGGATATCTCGACATCTCCTACATCGCGCTGATCGTCTGGGCCGTCGTGCTCGAGGTGGAACGCCCACGGCGCGGAACGGCCGTGCTGGTGCTGCTGGCGGCCGCCGGGCTGCTCCGCCCCGACGCGTGGGTGCTGAGCGGCCTCTACTGGCTGTGGTGCTCCTGGCACGCCGACAATCGGACACGGCTGCGCTACCTCGCGATCGCGGCGATCGGGCCGCTGGCCTGGTGCGGCGTGGACGCGGTCGTGACCGGCAACCCGCTCTACTCGCTGAAAGCGACGGCGGGCCTCGCACAGGAACTGGAACGCACCCAGGGCCTCGGCAGCGTGATCGCCTCGATGTGGACCTTCAGCGAACGGATCGACAAGGTCCCGGTGGTCATCGGCGCGCTGGCCGGCATTCCCATCGCCGTCTGGCTCGTGCCGCGCCGCGCCGCGGTGCCGCTCGCCGCGCTCGTGGGACTGCTCGCCGTCTTCGTCGCCGAGGGCGCCGCCGGAGCCTCCGTGATCGACCGCTACTTCCTCGGGGCCGCGACGATCCTGCTGCTGTTCTGCGCCGTCTCGATCGGCGGCTGGTCGATGTTGCGCCCCGGATCGCTGCTGCGGCGTCTCTGGATGCTCGCAGCGGCCGCGCTGGTCGCCTACGGCACCTTCACCGCGGCCACGACGCTGAACCTCACCACGCTCCGCAGGACGCTTGCCAACCACGAGGAATTCCACAAGGGCCTGTCCGTCGCGCTTGCCGATCGGACGGTCAAGGCGCACCTGGCTCGCTGCCCGCTTCTCTCACTGCCGAACAACAAGCTGATCCCCGACGCGCGGTGGATCCTCGACAGCACCGGTCAGCACAACATCGTCGCCCGCAGCCAGGCGCGCGCGGACGTGGGCAAGGGAAGCCATACGCTCGAGAACCGCATCCGGCGGGGGAGCATCGCCGTCTACCCGCTCGGCAGCGCGGTGTTCGTGGACGCGATCGTCGACGTCGGCGACGACCCGCGCGATCAGGTCCCCCTCGCGGGCTTCAGGCTGATCTACACGAGCAGCTACTACGCCATCTATTCGAACTGTTGATGCGATCGTCACAATCGCCGGACGGCGAGGGGCGGCGCGCGGACCGCAACCTTGCAACGACGCCCGTGTCTTAGCCCCGAACGCTGCCTCTCGCTCGCCGTCTACCCCGCCACGTAGGCTGCAGCGCGCGCGACAGGCGTACCGAAAGCGATCACCCAGAAAGGACTCCTGCTGCCAAATGCGAAAGCTTCTCTGCGCCCCACTCGTCTGCTCGATGCTGCTGGCGATCGGCGCGAGCCCGGCCCTCGCCTCGCACGGCCAGCTCACCTTCTTCGAGGCGCCGAACGAACTGCTCAGCTCAAACGCCGCTCGCGCGAGGACGGTCGCGAAGCTCCAGGCGCTCGGCGTGCACGCGCTGCGCGTCCAGCTCTTCTGGCGGTCCGTCGCGCCGAGCCCGACGAGCTCGCGGCGCCCGAGCTTCGACGCGACCAACCCGGCCAACTACAACTGGGGCCAGTACGTCGCGGTGCTGGCCGAAGCAAAGGCGCTGCACTGGCCCGTGCTGCTGACGGTCACCTCGCCGGTCCCGAGGTGGGCGACGGCCGGCCGCCGGGACAAGCTGGGCCTGACGCGTCCGGCCGACCGCGAGTTCCAGCAGTTCATGACCGCGGTCGCCCGCGAGTTCAGCTCCGAGGTGGCGCTGTATGCGATCTGGAACGAGCCGAACCATCCCCGCTTCCTGCGTCCGCAGTTCGACGCTCGCGGGAACCCCGCTTCGCCGCGGATCTACCGCGGTCTCTTCCAGGCCGGATACGAAGGCCTGAAGGCGGCCGGCATCGCCAGCCCGAAGGTGCTGTTCGGCGAAACGGCGCCGGGCGGAGAAACAAAAATCGAACCGCGTGAAGGTCTGCTGAAGGACGTCGCCCCGCTGACCTTCCTGCGTGGCGCGCTGTGCCTCGACTCCCACTACCGGAAATCGGGCACGTGCGGCCTCTTGCCGGCGTACGGGTACGCCCACCACGCCTACAGCATGCGGGCCTCCGGCCCCTTCTATACCCCGCCGGGACGTGACAACGTCACGATCGGCGTGCTCTCGCGTCTGACGCAGGCCCTAGACAGCGCCGCTCGCGCCCACGCGATCCGCTCGGGGATGCCCGTTTACCTGACCGAGTTCGGCGTCAACAGCAAGCCCAACCGCTTCCTCGGCGTGCCCGTCGGCCAGCAGGCGGAATACGACGCGATCGGTGAGCGCATCGCCTACCAGAACCCACGCGTTGCGTCCTTCTCCCAGTACCTGCTCAAAGACGACCCCCTGTCCGGGGCCGGTGTCTCCGGCGGCGTCGGATTCCAGACGGGCCTCGAGTATCTGAGCGGGGCGCCCAAGCCGCTGTACTTCGGCTTTCCGCTCCCGTTGACGGTGTCGAAGCACGGGCGTGGCTTCTCGCTGTGGGGCTTCGTGCGTCCGGCCGCCGGGGCGACGATGCTGACCGTCGAAGTGCGCCAGGGATCGCGCCGCTTCCACAAGCTCAAGGACGTGACGACCAACGGCTCCGGCTACTGGAGCTTGAACTCGGCGACGCGCGCAAGCAGCTGGCGCGTGGTCTGGCACAGCCCCGCCGGGAAGCTCTACACCGGACCGCCGATCAGAGCCTACTGAGCTTGGTCGGGCCCCTCAGGCTGCCGGCGGCGGCCTCGACGGGAACCCGCCGATGGGTGTGGCTGGGGCTGGCCGCGGTGCTCGTGGCCGGCCTCGGCCTGCGGCTGTGGGGCGTCGCCCAGGGCCTGCCCTACGTCTACAACCTCGACGAGAGCGACCACTTCGTTCCGCACGCGGTGGCGATGTTCGCCCACGGCCTGAACCCGCACTACTTCGCCAACCCGCCGGCGCTGACCTACCTGCTTCATCTCCTGTTCGCCGTCTGGTTCGGCGGCGCCAGGGCCGTCGAGCGTGCCTACTCGGTGCACCCCGAAGACGTCTACGTTCTGGCGCGCGTCGTGAGCGCCGTGCTGGGCGTCCTGGCCGTGTGGCTCCTCTACCTCGTCGGCGCGCGCCTCTTGGGCAGAGGCGCCGGGTTGCTCGCCGCGGCGATCGAGTCGGTCGCGTTCCTGCCGGTCTTCTACTCGCACCTGGCGCTCAACGACGTGCCCACGCTCGCGCCGCTGACGCTGTCGCTGCTGGGCACGGCGGGCGTCCTCTACAGGGGCCGCGCGTTCGACTACCTGCTCGCGGGGGTCGGGCTGGGCCTCGCGTGCGCCACCAAGTACACGGCCGGCATCGCGCTGCTGCCGTTGCTGGCGGCGATCGCCTTGCGCTACCTGGAGCGGGAGCCCCGCCCGGCTCCGCACGCGCGGCGCTCCGGGCTAGCCGTTGCCGGCCTCGGCGGCGTCGCGATCGCGGCCGTTGCGGCCGTGCTCGCCTTCCTGCTCGCCAACCCCTTCGCCGTGCTCGACTTCTCGGCCTTTCACAGCGGCCTCGTCCACCAGTCGACCGTCTCGGGGGAAACGCAGGGGAAGCTCGGAGCGCCCCGCGATGGCGGGGTGCCCTACTACCTGTGGTCGCTGACGTGGGGGCTCGGATGGGTCCCGGCGCTGGCCGCGCTCGGCGGCGCGCTGCTGATCTGGCGCAGCCACGCCCGGCTCGGCTGGCTGCTCGTCCCGGCGCCGGTCCTGTTCCTGATCTTCATGGGCGCGCAGGGGCGCTACTTCGGGCGCTGGCTGCTGCCGATCTTCCCGATGCTCTGCCTGCTGGCGGCTTTCTTCCTGCTGCGCACGGCGGAGTCGCTCTCCGCTCGCTCACCCAGGCTGCGCCCCGCGCTGATCGCGCTCGCCGTCGTCCTTGCCTGCGGCCAGGGGCTCGTGTACAGCGTGCACTCCGGCCTCGTTCTCGCGCGCGCGGACACGCGCAACCTCATGCGAGCGTGGATGGTGGCCCACGTTCCGGCCGGCAGCCGCCTGGTCGTCGAGCCGGTCGTTCCGAACGGCTGGGTGACCGACGTCGGCGACCCGAGCGGTGAACCACGGTGGCTGAAGTACCCGTCGCTGCGGGCGCTGCTGAACCCCGTCAGCGGGGCGCCCGAGCCCGAAGGCCGCAAAGTCCGCGCCGAGGACTACGTGCGCACGCTCAGCCCGGCTCTGATCTCCTACTACGCCTCGCACGACTACTGCTGGGTGCTGAGCGGCTCGACGCAGTCAGGGAGGGCGTTCGCCGAACCCAGCGCGGTCCCGCAGGCGATCGCCTACTACGGCGCGCTGGCCCGCCGTGCCCGGGTCGAATACCGCGTCTCACCCTACGCGGCCGGGCACGGACCGGTCGCGTTCGGATTCGACTGGAGCTTTGACTACTACCCACTCGCCTATCGGCGGCCCGGGCCGCTGGTGACGGTCTACAGGCTCACCGAAGGACGCTGCGCGAGGCGCTGAGGGCGGCTCGAGCCCGGCGCGCCCCGCACGGTCGCGGCGGCAAGCGCCCGCGCGCGGAGCGAACCGGCGCGAGCGCCCGCCGCGGCTCAGGGAGCCGCGGCTCCGCCCTGTTTGGATGCCGGCGCCGGTGACGGCGTGGGCGGGCTGACCGGGGCGGCGGTCGGCGGTGCGGGGGTGACCGAGATGCAGTTCCCGCCGTGGTCGCGCTTGTAGCGCGGTGCGCGGGAGGGGTTCTTGCCCATCGCGCGGGCGATCACCCCGAAGCCGGGCCGGATCGAGCAGTCGGGGCGGATCAGGCCGCTGTCCCAGGAGAGGCGGGCGTGGTGGGCCCGCGCCCAGGAGAGCGTGTTGGGAACCCGCCACTGGTAGTAGTAGATCCGCGTCACTCGCGAGCTCACGTGCGCGAGTGCGACGAGATGCCCCGCGACTTCCGCGGCGTAGCCCTCGGAGTGCACGATGAAGTAGCCGCGACGGCCGCTGTTGGGGTGTTCGTAGCGCCAGACGACGCCGCCCGTCTCCGTGAACCAGACGGTGCCCGGCACGATCTGCAGGAACTGCGAGGTGCGAGCGTGGCTTCCGGCGGACAGGTCGGTGTAGTTGTGCAGGCCCCACAGCGTCGGGTGGTGGGCGTAGCGCAGGAACTTGTGCGTCCATTCGGACATGTTCCCGATGTCGAGCACGTCGGCCGCGGTGACGCTGCAGCTGCTGCACAGTTTCGCGAACAGGTTGAAGTACTGCGCCGCCCGTTGGGGGTTGCCCGACGTCGGCTCGAGGTAGTGGTTCTCCTCGTTCCACGGGCTGTAGTCGTGGACCCACGGGTAGAGCGCCATGAAGGCCTTGACCGCCTTGTAGTAGGCGGTGGGGCTCGGCAGCGATCGCTGGTGGCTGGGGTCCTTGTCGAACACGATCAGGGGGCTCACGCCGGCAGCCCGCGCCGCCTGCAGCCACGCGTTCTCCCATCCGAGTTCGGTGCGGCGTTTGACGATGTCCCAGGGCACGACCAGGCGTGCGACGCTCATGCCCAGCCAGCGGAACCGCGGGTCTGTGAACGTCGTGGGATGGTTGTCGGAGATGCCGATCTGAAGCTGTTGGGCGGCATGTGCGCGCGGCCCGGAGGCGGCGCCGGCTGAGGCGACGAGGGCGGCGACGGCGAGGAGCGCGGCGAGCGCAGCGGCCAGATTGCGGATTCGGGGCATAGGTGAAGAGGGGGGGTCGGGGGCAGGGACCGAGACGGTACGCCTGCAGTTCTAGCTCGGCGGCACCGTCCCTCCTAAACGCGTCAGGGGGCGACCAGTTGCGTCGTCGCCCGATAAATCCGCTGGACATCGTAGTAGGCGGGCTTTAAGGCTCCGGTAAAGCTGATCAGGCCCTTGGTGTGGATCGGCGGCGTCGGGCGCGGGTTTCCGCCATTCCAGCCTGGCCTCACGCGGAACTCCCGAAGGGCCCAGTAGAGCGCTCCGGCCAGCCAGGGCTTGGTCGCGAAGACCTTCAGATGGAACTTCACGAAGTCCTCCTGGAACGCGTAGGAGCCGCGTTCGCCCACCGGGCCCGGGCGGTTGGCCTCCGCACCGAACTCCGTCACGATCAGGGCCTTGCCCCGGTAGCACGCGTGCATCGCGTCGAGGTAGCCCGAGAGGCCATTGCGGTCGCGCAGGTCCCCGACCGGGCCCGGATACCAGCCGAAGTAGTCGTTCAGCCCGATCACGTCGAGCGGCGCGTAGTAGCGCAGCTGGCACCCCACCGACGGGTAGGCGGCGACCGCGAGGCCGACCGGTCGGGTCGGGTCCAGGGCGTGCGCGGTCGCGACCGCCTGCGCGATGTAGGCACCCTGGGCCGCGTCGGGCGCGGGGGCGAGCTCGTTGGCGATCGACCAGACGATGATCGACGGATGGCTCGAGTTGGTGAGGATGTTCTCGCGCAGCTCCCGCACGGCCCGCTCGCGCATTTCGCTCGTCGCGAGGACCTGCGGCAGGATCTTGTCCACCGGGATCTCCGACCACAGCATCAGCCCGTTTTCGTCGGCGAGCTCCTCGAGGTGCTCGTCGAGCGGATATTGCGAACGGATCACGGTGGCGCCGAGCGCCTTGGCCTCGCCGATCAGCCTCCGCTGCGTCGCGCTGTCGAGCGCGCCGCCGAGCTGTTTGGAGTCTTCGACCAGGCCGACCCCGCGCATGTTGAGCCTCTCGCCGTTGAGCAGCAGCGTTCCCTGGGGCGAGACGGTGATCGAGCGCACGCCGCTGCGCAGCAGGTAGCGCCCGGCGGGAGTCCATTCCACGCCGGTCCCCGCGCCCCCGCCGAGGGCGAGCTGGAGCGCCACGTCGTAGAGCTGCGGGCTCGCCGGGGACCACAGCCGGGGCGAACTCAACCTCGCGGAGCGGATGAACGTCTGCGAGGCTCCCGCCGCGATGCTCGCGGTGCCGAGGTCGACGGGGAGCTGTCCGTACGTGCTTGTCAGATGCACGCTCTGGGCGGCGCTCGAGTAGTTGTGCAGCATCACGCGGTATTCGATCGTCGCGTCGCATGTGCGGCACGGCAGGTGCGGCAGCACCTGGACCGCGGCGAAGCCGACTCGCTGCACCCGCTGCAGGTAGACGGTCCGCAGGATCCCGCCGTAGTTCCACCACAGGCCGACCTTGGGGAAGTCGTTGGCCGCACGTCGGCTGTCAACGCGCAGCACGAGGTGGTTGGGCCCGTGGGACCGCAGCAGGCTCGACGGCAGCTCCAGCTCGAACGGCAGGTGGGCCCCGGCGTGCGAGCCGATCGGCTGGCCGTTGAGCCACGCACGGACGTGGTT